>JAHRVJ010000168.1 GCA_019090765.1 Ilumatobacteraceae bacterium | reverse complement strand
GCGCGAGTCCAGATTGGTCATCGGTGAGGTTGTCGATGCGGTCACCGATCCACTCAAACAGGCTGGCCTGGGCGACGACTTGGAACACGAACCACGCAATCAGGAGCACCGTCGCGAGGATTGCGGCGAAGCGAATCCATCTGATCACCCGGTTCGAGTACTGAGATACAAGTGGTGCCAGTTCGTTGGCGATAGAGCGAGTGCGGCGTTCGAGTAGCGCCGCGGCCCGATCCACCTCGCCACGCGTTGCCGAGCGGACACCGTCGATGATTTCTTGGGAATCGACTGAGCTTCCAGGAACCTGGGGGATCGGAGGCCTGTACTCGGCAGCGGCTTCAAGTGCGATCTTGCTCTCGAATGAGAGCAACTCAGCATCGCTTGGCGGAGCGCGCCGCACGTCGCTCCAGTCGAGACCATCCCACCAGCGCAACCGGGTTCGACTCGTGGGGTCTGGATACCAGCCAGCCTCAGGTGCGTCGACTCGTCGCATGGCTTAGCGCTCGCGGAGCTCGGTGCGCTCAGGTTCGGGAAGTTCCACTCGGGCATTGTCTTCAGGTACAGGTAGCCCGTCTTTGGGGCGGACCTCGTCGTCGGTCTCGTCGTCTTTGATCGCCGCGCCGAGTGCGGCCACCGTTCCGAGCAAGCCAGAGAACTCTGCAGGAATCACCAACTTGGTTGCGCGGCCATCACCGATCCGTTCGAGAGCTGCCAAGTATTCGACTGTGAGCACGCTCTGGTTGGGCTGCGCTTCCTTGATGCCGGTGAGGCGCGACTTAGCCGCAGCGCCCTCGCCGAGGCCGATCATTTCGAGTCTGAGCCGATTGGCCTTGGCCCGCAACCCGATCGCCTGAGATTCACCCTCGGCGTCGAGCACGGCTGCTTGCTTGCGTCCTTGTGCTGATAGCACCGCTGCTTGTTGCTCGCCGTCGGCGCGAGCGATCGCTGCTTCTTGGTAGCCCTTGGCTTCGGTGACGGTCGCTCGCCGATCACGTTCGGCGCGCATCTGCGCGTGCATCGCCGAGACGATGTCTGGTGGTGGGTCGATACGTTGGATTTCGACACGAACTACCCGGACGCCCCACTTGTCGGTCGCGTCGTCGAGTACCTCGCGGAGCTGAGAGTTGATTGTGTCGCGGGAGGTTAGGGCGCGGTCAAGTTCGAGGTCGCCGATCAGGTTGCGGAGGTTCGTCTGCGCGAGCTTGGTGATCGCCGTGAAGAAGTCGGCAACGTTGTAGACGAGCCGTTGCGGGTCGGTCGCCTCGTAGTAGGCAACGGCATCGACTGACACGACCACATTGTCGGCAGTGATTACCTCTTGAGGTGGGATGTCGACGACCTGCTCGCGCATGTCGATCAGCTGCATCGTTTCGATGAATGGGAGGATCAGGTTGAGGCCCGGGCTCCGCGTGGTCTTGTACTTACCCAGCCGCTCAACCAGGCCGCGCTGATAAGGGCGGACGATCTTGACCGCTCCAACCAGTACGAGAATGCCGATGAGGGCGATGGCGATCAGAACAATTGCAATGGGATTCATTGGGACTCCTGGTGGTTGGGGTCTCGGGTCATGTGATCTCTGGCGGAGGTGGATCGGCTGGCGGAGGTGGAGGTGGTATCGGCTGTGCTGGGCTGGAAATTGGCGGCGCGGTGGGTGTCGGCGCCGCAGCCGGGTCGATGGGGCGCACTACCACTCGTGTGCCGTTGACTGCTGTTACGCGAGTCTTGGCGCCTGCGGGCAGCGGCGAGTTGAACTCGGACAAGGCTCCCCAGACTTCACCGTCGATAGATACACGGCCACGTCGTGAGGTGTCGTCGGGGTCGATCGTGCTGGTGACGATGGCCATCAGGCCGACGACGCGATCGGCCCCAACGCCGGGCGCCATCTCGTTCTCGCCAGCGAATCGTTTGACGTAGCGGTAGAGGACAACCCATAGCACGCTGCCCCCGCCGAGGAACATGAGCCACTGCAGTTCGATCGCAACGTCGTAGAAACCAAGCAAGGCCGCGGCGAATGCCGACACCGAGAAAGGCAGCAGGACGAACGAGCCGGCCAGGACCGTGAGTTCGATGATCGCGAAGAACACCGCGACACCGAGCCAAACCCACGGCCAAGCATTGAGGTCGATGCCTAGATCAAGCACCTGACTACTCTACGCGTTTGATGCGTAGGGGGTGGTCGCTCGCGGTCAGGCAGTCACCGGTTTCAAGGTCGAAGCGCCAGCCATGCAAGGTGCAGACGAACTCGCAACCGTCGATCTCGCCGAAGGCTTCAAGGTCGGCATTGCGGTGGGGGCATCGTCGTTGCACCACATAATCATCAATCGTGATGTCGGCTTCGTCGCCATCGGCGAGCTGATCGACAGGGGTGAGCTTGCGGACGACCTCGGCCTCAGCACGCCGCATCCGCTCGGCAGACAGTGACTTCAGGAAGTTGTAAACGTATTCGTTGTACTCCCCCTCGCGCCACGCGGTGAAACGACACGAGAGCAGCAGTGAGTTACTCCAATCAACGGCACGCTGGGCAGCGACGGTCTCAACCAACTCGCGCGGGATGTCGAATCTGAACGAGTACGGCTCGTCGGTGTACGCCCGGACTTCAGCATTCGGAAAGTCGATCAGAATTTCGAGATCGCCAGCTCTCAGTAGAACGTTCGCGCCAACTTGAGAGCGCAGCGCCGGAGCCATCTCAAGTAGCGGAACCCACCACTGTTGAAGTGTGGAGAGGAGATCCGTTGTCGGTGGATTCCAGGTGGCCTTGAGGTCGTCGAGCCAAGGCTTCCAATCGGCCTGATAGCGCCGCAAATAGTTGAGCTTGTCGTTGAAGATCGCCTCGACTTCGGTGGTCGCGATCGGGTGGGTGACTTCAATCGCGTTCGGGCTCACGTCAAATGTTGTGCCGGGGATGTTCATCAGGCCACGATGACCAGCCGCATCAAGCCTGGACAGGAACTCGGTTTGGTCTGGAAAGATACTCAGTTCGGTGCCGTCGATGACGTTGAGCGCAAAGAGGTCCTCGTCGAGGAAACAGGGCGGACCCGCACTGGGCACAACCGCCCGGGCATTGACGTTGTCGACATAACTCATTGCTCGCGCGAACTGCGCATCGACCTTGGCCGCGCACAGAGCGCGCTTTTCGTCTTCGGGTAGTTCGTAAACCATCGGGTACCAGATGGCCCCGGAGAACTGGAGCCACTGCAGGTCGGCTGGGCCGTGAGCGTTCAGTTTCTCAAGGTCGATAGTGCGACAGTCGTTCTGGTTGATGAGAATCGATTCGCCGTCGGAGACCACAAGCGTCGAATCGCCTCCCGGACCGTCGGTGATTGATGTTTCGACGTGGATCGCAATGGTCAATCCGGGTGCAACTTCCAACTCCTCGGTATCGACCGTCCGGATGAAGTTGGTGAAGCCGAGCGCCGCGAGGGTGCGCTGCTGTTCGCGTGTCGGAAATCCGGGGAGCAGGATCGGGATATCGCGACGGAGGTGTTCGCGCAGCCACGGTTCGTCGTGATGATCACCATGGAGATGAGAGATGTACAAGAAATCGGCATTCTCAATGCGTTCAAGTAGGTCGCTGCTGAGCTGGTCGTTGCGGGGGAATACGAACCATGATCCGAAAAAGGCAGGGACGAACCACGGGTCGCAGACGATTGACCCCGCATCGGTTTCGATGAGGATTCCGGCATGGCCGATGGAGGTTGCGCGCATGAGGCCAGCGTATGTCCATGGGGGTTCCCGGACGGAATTTGCTCAGCAACCAGATGTAGTTGGACGCCAGTTCGGCGCCTGTTAGCTACGCGACCGGAGGGTCGGTGAATTGTTGGCCGGCGCGGGAGACGTGTTCGGTCCACGAGGCGCCATCCCAATAGCGCAGCTCGAAGCGTCCTGACGGGTCGGCGTACCAGCCAGCGGGCACTGCAGCATCGGTTGCCGCGGCAGGATCGCCACCGGCTGGAGCGGCTTCTGCCGGGGCTGCTGGAGTGACCTCCGCAGGGGCGGCCACTGCTGGGGCCGCTGCGGCGGCGACGGTAGCGCCGGCGGCAAGATCACCCAGTGAAGGTTCACTGTCGGGTTCGGCTTCTGCTTCTGGAGCCACTGCCCACCCGGCAGGTTCCTCAACAGCTGCGGCATCGGCCGCGACGCCTTCGGCGACCGCTTCGACCACCATTGCCTCGGCGATTGCTTCCTCAGCGACCGCCTCTTGGGTGACGGCTTCAGCAATTACTACTTCGGCGACTGCTTCTTGAGTCACAGCATCGGCGATTGCTTCCTCGGCGATTGCTTCTTGAGTCACAGCATCGGCGATTGCTTCCTCGGCGACCGCTTCAACGACCATTGCCTCGGCAATCGCCTGCTCAGCCGCAACACTCTCCGCAGCGCTGCCGGCGCCCGCTCCTCGCTGGAGGTAGGCGACGATGTTGGTGCCTGCGCTAATGATCGAGAGGACCGACCAGCCTTCATCCGACTTGTCGGTGAGGATCGATGCCAACGAGTCTGCGTCGTAGGAAGAAACGGTTACTGAGGAGAACTCCATGCGGCGATGCTAGACGACTCCGCGGACAAGCGGTGGTTACCTCTACAGCAGAGCAGTAATCAATCTTCGTTGCGGACGCCTTCGGTGAGTGCGTTCACGTTGGCAGCCGCTGGTGATCCGTCGTATGTCACCTCTCCCCCTGCAAGAGCGATCAGTCGCTGGCCCTCACTAACGCTGGAGAGCTCGTGGGTGGCAACCACGAGGGCTGCACCATCACGGTGGGCAAGTGACAACAACTGAAGCAGGGCCTCGCGGCCCATGCGATCAAGCCCGACGAACGGTTCGTCGATCAGCATCAACTCGAACGGTCGGACGAAGGCCATGGCGATCGCCGCCTTCTGCTTCAGGCCGCGACTGAAGGTCATCGGCAAGTCATCGACCCGGGGGGTAAGGCCAATCATGTCGACCAGGTCCACGGCCTGCTGCTCCCAATCCTCAGTGCTGTGCAGCCGCGCGATGTACTCCAAATGTTCCCAAACAGTGAGGTCGTCGTAGAACACCGGCTGGTCGGATAGGTAGGATACCGCAGCGCGGGCTTCGAGCGAGGCAATTGGATGGCCTGCAACCGTCGCTCCACCTTCGGAAGGTTCGAGCATGCCTGTGAGCATTCGGATGAGGGTGGTCTTGCCACTTCCGTTGTGGCCGATTAGCGAAACTCGCTCACCCTCAGCGACTTTGAGATCGAGCGGAAATAGAGCCGGGGCATCGCCGTAACTCTTGCCGAGGCCTTCGGTGTGAACAGCCAGCGGAGGGCCCACTTCGGGTTCGTCTTGTGGCAGGTGTTCCGGTTCGGGCTCCGGATCGGCCAGCGCGGGGGAGGGTGTGGACTTCGCAGATGGTCGTTGGCGCCCACTCGTGGGGCGATTGGACCGCGAAGAGCGTTGGCTGTTGTCTGGTCTGGTCATGCTGCTGCTCGCCCTTCGGCTGTGAATTCTCGAATCTTCACACTCCAGCTGTCGTGGCGCCTGATCCACCAGGCGACAACCGCGATGAATAGTGCCACCCCAACGATGGATCTTGCTGCACTTGCCGCGTCGGGCCCGTACCGCATTACGAATACGGGGACGACTCCGACGGCGCTGATGGCCACTGGAAGCAATGCTCGAAAGGCGGTGCTGAACCCTGCAAACTCCGGCGGGACGAGGCTCGACTCGGAGTTGCGTGGGGCGCCGGTCAGGGTTGTGTCCGCGGCCGCAAGCGGAGCTGGCGCATCGAGCACAGTTGCTACTACTGGGCCCATTGCGCCAGCCCATGTGACGGGTATTGCCAACGCGATGGCGGCGGCTGCGTGGCTTGGTTCGACGATCGTTACGGCGATCGCCGCGATCGCTCCAGATACGGCGAGCAGCGCGGCGGAGGCAACTAGGTGGTGCAGGAAGATCCAGCCGCGATCAAGCGAAAGGGTGTCGGTCAAGTCGGGCCGGTCGACTTCCTGTGACAGGGGCTCCAGCGACTCAAGCCCTAGGAGGAAGAGCGCCGCGAGCAGACCGATGACGAACAGTGGTGATGAGGAGACCGTCAATGAAGCGGCCGCGCCGCCGAGCGCTGCCAATGATGCGATGCGGACGATGCGCGATACCGGAAGCCTGCGCAGCGAGCGAATCCCGCGATGCCACACGATGCGCGGTGTCGGCTGAGCGTTGGCGTTGCGAGCGGGGCGGCTGGCCGCGTTTGTGTGTGAGCCGGCAATGGTGTGTCGATCTCGTGGTTGAGGTCGTTCGCGGCGAGCACTTGCGTCGCTCCCGCGCCGTGTCCCCCAGGGTCGAGCCCGCAGCGCTTCGGCGCGTAGTTGACGGCGAAGTAGCACCACCGTTCGGAGATCTTGCACGGTCGCGGCGAACCGCAGTTGCGATACCAACTCTCCCCGTCGTGCGAGGGGCTCGAGACGCAGGCGTCCGCCGACTGCGAGGGAGATTCCGACAATGGCAATGGTGATTCCGACCGCGAGGATATCGATCGGTCGTTGGTCGATTCCCCAAAGTGCTATCTGGCCGGCGAGATTGGCTGGCCCGACGCGGGCGATACCTGTTGTTTCATCGTTCCAGATCCCCCACGCGACGACTGCTTGCCAGGTCAGCCCTACGGCACCGATGAGGGTTGCGGCCCAACGAGGCAGGCGAAGTGCGTGAGCGATTACCGCGGTGCCGACGAACAGCGCACCGACGATGGCCCCGAACAAGCCGCAGCTGGCGGCCCAAGCGGCGCGTGATCCTTCCAGCTCGGTGGCCACGAGCTGGCCGATGATGGCGGCCGCCAGCCCAAACCCGAAGGCCACTGACCGCAGACGCTGAGAAATGGGCCGGAGCAGCACTTCCCGTCGGGAGATGGGTGCCAGCAGTACGTGGCGGATGTCGGCCACTTCGATTGAAACGGGTCCGCCGTCGGCACCGCTGCGCAATCCAAGCGCGAAGGCAAACATCGCGAGCAGCCCGATGATCGATGGGCCGCGAGTGAGGAGATCGTTGGTATCGACATCGTCGCCGACCACGCCCTGGATTGCATCGGAGGCAAGAACGACGGCGGTCAACCCGGCGAAACCGAACAGGTAGACCCGATATGCAACGTCGTACCAATCGGTGTCACCCAGCCGTCGCTGCTTGCGGGCTCGGCGGAGTTCACGCAAAGTGGCTTGGGTATCCGACGGCATCGCCAGAGAACGTATCGCTGGGCCCTGCATACTTGGTGGGTGGACACCGAGACTGCCCAGCTGTTCTTTTCGTTGCTGACGATTGTTGCCGCCGTTGGAACGATTGGACTGGTGGTTCTTTGGATTGCCTCGGCGGCCGGAAACTCGGGGGCGGCGACACTCGGATCGGCCATTACCGATGCTGGCTTGTGGCTCGCGTTCATCGTTGCAGCTACCGCAACGTTAGGCAGTCTCTACTTTTCTGAAGCGGCCGACTTCATCCCCTGCCGACTCTGCTGGTTTCAAAGAATCGCGATGTACCCCCTCTCGGTGGTTCTCTTGGTTGGGGCAATTCGCCGTGACGCCGCGGCGCGGTGGTACGCGGGCCCGCTAGCCGCGATCGGAGCTGTTATCGCTGGCTATCACACCCTTATCGAGTGGCGGCCCGAGCTCGACACTGGCACGTGTGAGCTTTCAGGGCCGTCGTGCACGGCCACCTGGTTTCGAGAGTTCGGCTTTATCAGCCTGGCACTAATGTCACTAGTTGGATTTTTGACGATCCTTGCCCTGTTGTTTGTCAGATTTGCGGTCACAATGGAAGATACGGACGGCGGTCAAACCGATTCCCCCACTACGCCGCTCCTGGAGGAAGTTTCGTGAATTCGAAGAATCGCACTTGGATCATCGTTGCGGCTGTCGTCGTGCTCATCGGCGGCTTGGGCGCAATCGCGTTGTTGCTCAGTGGTGACGATGACAACGAGGGTGAGGCAGCGACCACTGCCCCGGTCAGCACTGATGCTGATGGTTCAGTAGTTGCGCCCCCAGAACTTGAAGAGACGCGACCGGTCGAGGTGGTAGGTGACCCGCTCCCGCCATTCGATGCTGCGATTGCAGATCCTGCGATTGGTACGGCCGCGCCGGTCATCAGTGGGCAGAGCTTCGATGGTTCGCCGATCACAATCGGAGGCGCCACTGGCAAACCGACCATGTTGGTGTTTCTGGCGCACTGGTGCCCGCATTGCAACGCCGAGATTCCTGAGCTGATTGAACTTGATAACAACGGCGGGATTCCCGCTGAGCTCGACATCATCGGAATCAGCACCGGTATTCAGCCCGGACAGGAGAACTATCCCCCATCGGCGTGGGCGATTGAGAAGGCGTGGCCGTGGCCGATCATGGCCGACAACGAAGAGTCCTTGGCGTTCCTATCTGACGGCGGATCAGGCTTTCCCTACACCGTCTTGCTGGATGCCGACGGCAACGTGTTGAGCCGTGTCAGTGGCTCACGTCCAGGCAGCGCAATCGCCGACTGGATCTCCGAACTCTTGGCCTAGCGGCTAGTTCGACGCCACAACCGTGTGGGGTACGCCGACTAATCTGAATCGCTCCCCGATTGTTCAAATCCGGATTTCTCAGCGCGGGCCTGAGCGGCGGCTAGATCCAGAACCTGCCGCACCGGTATCTCTAGCGCCTCGGCGGCCTCGGCGGCATCGTCGAACTCAACCTTGATCCGATGGTCAGCAATCTTGACCCCGATGGTGTGCCCGTCTACTTCGACCGTCAAGGTTGACCGGCGCTGAGGCCAGCGCTGGATGATCGATGCGCGCACTCCGAGGGTGCCGGTCTCGTGGGTTACTAGTTGCCGCATTTGTTCGACCGCCGTTGGGTCACATAAGACGCTGAACGTGTGCGCGGGCCGACCCTTCTTCATCACGATCGGCGTAAGCCACGCGTCGTGGGCGCCCGCGGCGAGTAGCGAGCTGACGGCGTGAGCTAGGACCTCACCGGTTAT
>JAHRVJ010000167.1 GCA_019090765.1 Ilumatobacteraceae bacterium | reverse complement strand
GCTCGACCATCTCGGTCTCGATCTTGGCCCGGCCATCAGTGAGTAGCGCTTCAGCCTGCATGTCGGCATCGGCGTAGAGACGACTACGTTCAGCGTCGATGTCGCCCTTGGCTTCCCGAATCCGAACAGCTTCGGCTTCGGCCTCGGCTTTGGCCGTTGCCGACTTGTCGAGTTCGGCTTGGATGCCTGATGTGCGGTCGGCGAAGCTCTGCTTGATCACAGGGCCTGCAAACTTGTAGATCGCCGCAAAGATGATGATCGAGGCGGTGGAGCCAATGATCGTTTCCCAAGTGGGAGCGAACAGCCAGTGCTCGGTGGTGTACCCCTTGTCGTCGAACGGGATGTCCTCCGAGGCCGGCAGGACACGTGCAGCAAGAATTGATGCTGTAGCGAGAACACTCATGCTGGCACCTCCATGCCCATCGCACTGCGGACCGCAGCAGCAACTGCATCGGCATCGGGCGCCTTGCCCGTGGCCAGTTGCCCAGCCAGTGCGGCAACTTCTGCAACCGCACTTTCGACTTCGGGGCGGGCGGCGGCACGTGCCGCTTCGACATCAGCCGCAGCTGCAGCACGCTTGTCAGAGATTCGCGCGTTCACAGCGCCAACCTTGTCAGCGCGCTCGGCCTCGAGGGTGGCGCGGGCTGCTTCGACACGGGACTGAGCATCAGCGCGAACTGAGCCAACCTGGGCTTCGTACTCAGCAACGTCTGCGCGAGCAGACGCGGTAAGTGTGTCAGCCTCTTCGAAGTCACCCTGAATATCGTCGTAGCGCGACGTCATTCCGTCACGCACCTTGCGGAACAGGAACAACCGCATGACCAGGGCAAGCACAATAAATGCACCAAAGCCCCAAACGACTTCCTTTACTTCTGGGAAGATCGGGTTGAGGTCCTCCTCAGGACCCAAACTCTCGTGGAGCTCCTCTTCAACCTGATCTTCAATCTGTTCATCGTCTGTCTCGGTGGTCGAGGCGCCCTCGTATAGAGCTACCTCAATTAGTGATCCAGAAGACGTAACGACGGCTGTAAGCACGTCATCTCCTTACGATTGACACGTGGACGGGACGCTCGCGATCAGGCGAACTTGAGCAGGATGAAGACCACGAACCCAATCAGGGCAAGGGCTTCGGTAAATGCGATACCAAGGAACATCGTGGTTCGCACCATGCCAGCCGCCTCGGGCTGACGGGCCATGGCCTCGACGGACTTACCGACGATGTAGCCAATGCCAATACCGGGGCCGATGGCGGCGAGGCCGTAGGCCATACCGGCTCCGGCTGCCGCTTCGATGTTCTTCAGGTCGTCCGGGTCTGATGCCTGGGCGACGAGAACGCTGAATGCTTCCATGGTTTTCTCCTGTTTTGCTTTCGATAGATGGGAGATCGTGTGAACGGATTGTTGTTTGCTAGTTGACCGCTAGAGCTGAGTCACTCAGTGCTCTTCGGCGTGGCCCATAGTCGAGTTGTTGATGTAGACCGCAGCGAGGATCGCAAAGATGTAGGCCTGCAAGAAAGCAACGAGAATCTCAAAGGCGGTCAAGAAGAGCAGCATGCCGAACGGCAGAATGCTCATTGGGACAAGGAAGATCTGGCTTGTTTCAGCAAGCAACAACGCCTCAGTGAGCAGCGCGAACGTTACGAGCAGGATGTGACCCGCCAACATGTTGGCCATGAGTCGGACGGTGAGCGAGAACGGCGTAACAATAATGGTTGAGATGAACTCGATGCCACCTACAAGAGGCTTCAGCGCAACGGGCACTCCTGGAGGCCACAGGAGGTGTCCGAAGTAGCCAATCCCCTGATGCTTCAAGCCCGTGCCGATGTAGATGACCCATACGAGCAATGCGAGCGAAAGTGGGATCGCGATTCTGGCCGTTGCTGGCATCTGAATAATCGGGATGACGCCAGGAATGTTGCACAAGAAGATGAAGATGAACAAGCTCAGCAGGAACGGGGTCCACTTGAGACCCGACTTGCCAAGCGTCTGCATCACAACGCTTTCCTCGATGAACTCAATGATGATTTCAGCGAGATTGCGGGAGCCCGTAGGGGCAACCGAAGGATCCTTGCGGCTAGCCAGCAAGAAGAGGATGATGCCAATCAGCGCCGCGGCAACAGCGATCAGAGCGACCTTGTTGAACGATGGCGCGATGTCCTGCCAGCGCAGGATTTCATTAATCGGCGGGAACTCGAGTCCGAACACGTGGATTCCGTTTCAGTCGTGAGTGGTGGAGAGGTTGATAAAGAATGTGATGGTTGTCATGGGCGCGCTATGCAGCAGGTTGTGATCCTGAAGGTTTGAGCCCTGGATACGCCAGCGACAGCGCAACGTATTTCATCTCCCAGAAGAGGAGACCAAGGTGCGTGACAATAATGGTCGATCCGAGAGCTGGAAGTGAAATCCAACTCGCATCTTTCACCAACCATACTGCGAGAAAGATCAGTGCCAAGCGAATGAGGTAACCAAAAAGCGTTACCCCCATCATCAGCCCAAGCGAAATCCGAGCGGCCGTAGCGATGAACGCAGCGGCCAAGGCGAAGTTGACCAACACGATCGCGATGCCATAAGCGCCCGACCATGCCCCGTTGATTCCCCAGATGACTCCACAAATGGCGATTAGCACGGGAGCAACAACAACACCACGCTTGATCATGTCGGTTGACACCGCGACCTCGGGGGCCGGGCCGTCGAATCGGGTCGTTACGACATCTACTGGGTTGGCGCCGGGCATTTCAGGCAGCCTTGCTCTTATTCACCGAATTCTGGCGAGCAGCGACGCGGTTCGCTTCGTGCTCGTCCATCCGGTCTTCGTAGCGGTACTTGAACTTGGCGAACAGTCCAATTGCTCCGAGTATCGAAAATCCGACCATGAAGAGCGGCGTCGTTCCGAACAAGCGGTCGAGGCCATACCCGGCTCCGAAAAACAACGCGATGACAACCGCGGCCTCAATGCCGAGGCCGAGGGAATCTTCGGTGTTGACGCGATTCTGCTGAGAGGGTCGGATCATGGGTGAGGTTGGTTCTGGGCACATGGAACGAGGTGCTTGTGAACGAATGCACAACCTAGTGGGCGGGTTGAGCGACGGCAACTCCGAATCCGAACTGAAACGGAATCTGTGTCACCCGGCATCGACATCTCCATCTGTGCCTACCGCTCGCCTTCGCGCCCGCACGCTGGGATGGAGGACCGTGAACAGCACGATGCCGAGCGCCCCGATCCCGAACGGAAGATACGTCGGATTTTCTCCGGTCAGAGTTGGATAGAGGACAAAACCCGAAAGCAAGGCCGTCCAGGTCCACAAAATGACGACACTGCGACGGTGACCGTGGCCCAAGTCCATTAGCCGATGATGAAGATGTCCTTTGTCGGCGACGGCCAAGGACTTGCGCCCCGTGGCACGTCGAACAATGGCGAACAGCATGTCGAAAATTGGCACCCCCAGGATCAGCAACGGGATCACCAGGGGCGCTAGGAAGAAGTAAGTCTGACCAACGAATTCCTGGCTGAACGTGTCGGCGCGTCCACCGACAACACTTGTCGAGACCGCTAGTAACAGCCCGAGCAACAGCGCACCACCATCACCCATCATGATCCGCGCTGGGTTGAAGTTGTGGGGCAAGAACCCGAGACATACCCCCACCGCAATGATCGCAACGAGCGGGCCAATGTTTCGAATACTAAGCAGCCCAGTGTCGGTTAGCTCCTGGCTGTAGACGAAGAATGCGAATGCCCCGATCGCAACAATGCCCGCCGCAAGACCATCGAGACCGTCGATCAGATTGATTGCCGAGGTCATTCCCAGGAGCCACAGAACGGTTACGAGGGGCTGAAGGTCGTCGGACAACAATATCGGCCCCTCATAGAAGGGGAGCCGGAAGGAGAACATCACAACACCGAATCGCACCAGCACTATTCCGGCCAGCACGGTTCCGGCGACCTTCGCCGGAGCTGAGATCTCTCGAATGTCGTCGATGAACCCGACCGCGAAGATGATCGTCGCCGCAATGATCACTCCGATCGGCTCGGAGTTGCTATCGAACAAGACATCGAGATCACCCAAGAACCACGCCACCCCAAATGCTGATACGAAGCCCAAGTACATCGCCAGCCCACCGATGTCTGGGAGAGGGGTCTGGTGGACCGTGCGATCGCTGGGAAGGTAGACCCAGCCTCGGCGTCGAGCCAAGAAGCCAACCAGCGGGGTCGTCGCGAACGTGACAGCTAGCGCAACAGCTCCAACCAGTAGATAGGAACCGAGGTCGGGCACGAGCGGTGAGTCTACGACGTTGGAATCACGGCGTACGGCGGGAACCGTGCGCACAACGCACTGACGTCGCTCCGAACCATTTGCAGCGCGGCGGGGTCGTCACGGCCGCGTAACGCTCGCGCGATGAGCCCAGCGATCAGTGCCATCTCAGTTTCCTTCATCCCCTGCGTCGTCACCGAAGGCGTGCCGATGCGTACACCGCTGGTCACAAAAGGGCTCCGGGGATCGTCGGGGATCGTGTTCTTGTTGAGCGTGATTCCCGCTTCATCGAGGCTCGCCTGGGCAACCTTTCCGGTGAGTTCAGCGTCGAACGGGGTCAGGTCAACAACCATCAAGTGATTCTCGGTGCCGCCTGACACCAGACGAAACCCTTCGTGCGCGAGCGCTTCCGCGAGCGCCGATGCGTTCGCCACAACCTGATGGGCGTACTCGGTGAAGGAAGGGTCCATTGCCTCTCGGAAAGCAATTGCTTTGCCCGCTATGGCGTGTTCGAGGGGGCCGCCTTGCCAGCCGGGGAAGACGGCCTTGTTGATCGCCTTCGCGTGCTCCTCCTTGCAGAGGATGCAGCCTCCACGCGGTCCGCGAAGTGTCTTGTGAGTTGTGAAGGTGACGATGTCGGCGTGCGGCACCGGATTGGGGTGCGCCCCGCCGGCCACCAGGCCCGCGAGGTGGGCCATGTCGAACATGAACAATGCGCCGACTTCGTCGGCAATCTTCTTGAACGGTTCGGGGTCGATTCGACGGGAGTAACTAGTGGTACCGGCAACGATCATTTTCGGTCGGTGTTCGAGGGCCAGTGACCGGACCTGTTCCATGTCGATGCGGTCCTCGGCACCGGTGCCGTAAGGCACGAAGTTGTATAGCAATCCGCTGGCGTTGACTGGTGACCCGTGAGTGAGGTGTCCGCCATGATCGAGGCTCAAACCCAAGACACTGTCACCTGGTTGGAGCAACGCTTGGTACACGCACATGTTGGCGTTCGCACCCGAGTGCGGTTGGACGTTGGCGTGTTCGGCGCCAAATAGTTCCTTGGCGCGATCAATCGCCAACTGCTCGATCGAGTCGACTACCTCATTGCCGCCGTAGTAGCGCTTGCCCGGATACCCCTCGGAATATTTGTTGGTGAGCACCGAGCCGGTCGCGCGCATCACTGCCGGAGACGTGAAGTTCTCGCTGGCAATGAGTTGGATGCCGGTCGTCTGGCGTAGAACTTCGGCCTCGATCAGCTCAGTGACCTCGGTGTCGGGGTCAGTGTCGGAAGGAAATGTCATACAGGGGTCCTCTCGGGAAGGGCTGGGTATCAGAAATCGGATTCGAGCTGGGTCAACTGATCGACACGACGAGCGTGGCGGCCGCCTTCGAAGTCGGTGGCTAGGAATGTTTGAACAATCTCCTCAGCCAACCCCTCACCCACGACGCGAGCGCCCATCGACAACACGTTGGCGTTGTTGTGTTCGCGAGCCATGCGGGCGGTGTACAAGCAGTTGCAGAGTGCTGCGCGAACCCCACGCACTTTGTTCGCAGCGAGTTGTTCGCCCTGGCCGCTCCCCCCGAGCACGATGCCAAAATCAGCGCGACCATCGCGGACGGTGCGGCCCACTCCGGCACAGATTTCGGGGTAATCGACAGATTCGGTCGAGTTAGTTCCCTGGTTGTCGACGGCGTAGTTGAGGCCCTCCAACAGTTCGACCAGATGCTGTTTAAGTTCGTATCCGGCATGGTCGGATCCGATCGCGATACGGACGGTCGCCGACGAGTCGGACTCAGCTGAGGTCATGGCGCCCGAGTGTAGGGCGTGACCATCGCGCGAACTCCGCTGTTGTGAATGCTCTAGGGATGAATGTGAATCGCTGCCATCGGGTGTCACCTTTGTATAGATCGGTAGCCGAACAGATCCGCAATCATCTGACCACCCGCGAAATTGAAAAAGGTGACCTGGCCGTCGTCGGAGACTAGTGCTGCCGACAGATCAGCGCTGAGCGCTAAGGCTGATCAATGATGTCGTTGCCGCCGAGTGTGCCCTGGTCTGGGCAGTTCTCGATGAGGTAGACGTCGGTTATCGGGATCGCGGCGTCAGTGACCAGGCTCGGATCTCGGTTGATCGGCGGCAGCGACGAACTGAACGAGTCGACTGCCACACCGAGTGCCGTTTGGAGGTCCGCGGGAATGACCAATTCAATATTGGGCTCGTCAACCCCGTCCTCGATGAGTGCCGCGCGCCAGATGTCATTGAGTTGGTCGATCTGTTGCGCGCTCATCTCAGCGGCCGCTAGCTCAGCTTGCGCCCGCTCGGCTCGGCGGGCCAACGGCCCGACCAAATCTACGGTCAACGCGATCCGCTCACTTTCAAGGTCTGACGGCAGGTGCTCGTCGAGCCCAGCGACGGCAGCGACGAGGGTGCCCGAGGCCACGACTTCTGCACGTTGGGCCGTGGTGGCATCGGTAGCAAATCCTGCGGCGAGAGCAAGCGCCTGAAACGTTCCCCCGAACTCACTCCATGAACGACAGAACAAATCCGTGCTGTTGATGCCCGGCACTCCTGTCTCGGGCACCGCGGTAATCACCGTCGCCTCGACCGGTTGCGTCGGGGCTACCTCGGTGCTGGTCGCTTCGTCAAGCGTTACCGAGCCGTCAGTTTCGACTGTCAGTCCGCCACCCTCACCTGCCGTCGACCGCGAATCGTCATCTCGTTCGGTATCGCTCGGCTCAGTTAGTTCAGTATCGGGCGGACTTGTTGCTGCGCTGTCAATCGTGTCGTCGTTGTCCGATCCACCACAACCGAGGACTCCAAACATGATCGCGACAGTCGCGGCGGCACATACCCGGTGTGGTTGCATTCGGACAGTTTGGTCGTTGAGATGGCAAGCTCGGGGTCATGGCAGATGTGCGTCGAGCAGCAGACACCGAAACCAGATCGCGCCGACCAACGATCTTGCTGGACTGCGACCCGGGTCACGACGATGCGATCGCCATTGTCGCGGCTGCGCATTATGCCAATCTGGTCGGCATCACGACGGTGGCTGGTAATGCACCGCTCGAGCGCACCACCTACAACGCGCTGGTGATGCGCGACCTGCTCGGTATCGACGTCGCCGTACATTCCGGTAGCGGGCGACCACTCGTTGCCGAGCCGAAGTTCGCGGCGTTCGTCCATGGAGAGAGTGGTCTCGATGGAGCTGACCTTCCCCCTCCGACCACTGCACTTGATGGAACCCACGGGGTCGAGTTCATCATCGAGACCTGCCGTGCCAACGAGGGAATCTGGATCGTGGCCACCGGGCCGCTGACCAATATCGGACTCGTGTTGCGCGTCGCTCCCGACATCGCCAAACGCATCGCCGGCATCTCGTTGATGGGTGGCGGCACATTCGGCAACCGCAGCACGATGGCCGAGTTCAATATCTGGGCTGACCCCGAGGCGGCGTCGATCGTATTTGACTACGGCGGGCAACTCGTGATGGCCGGTCTCGACGTAACTCATCAGTTCCAAGCAACGCCAGAGCGCATCGCCCAGATCACCGCAATGCCGGGTCAACTCGCGAGCATCATGTCCGACCTGTTCGGATTCTTTGCCGCGACATACCTGGCACGCCACGAGCCAGGATCGATCGACGGACCCGCAGTGCACGACCCGCTCGCCGTATTGGCACTAACTCACCCAGACCTCTTTCAGCGCCAGCATCAACATGTCAGCATCGAGGTGAGCGGCGAACTGACCCGCGGCATGACCGTGATCGACCGGCGTCTTTTGGTAGAGCGCCACGCACCCAACTGCGACGTGCTGACCAGCATCGACGCTGATCGCGCATTCGAACTGGTGGCACAATCGATCGCCCACTTCAGTACCTGACGAGCATCGGCGGATCGCTGATTTCCTAGGCTGTAGCCGTGACCGACACCTTCCCCCGTCAATATGCCCGAACACAGCGATTCACACTCGGGGCACCGCGCAACGTTTCGGTCTCCACCGACGGCAAGCGCATCTTGTTTCTGCGCAGTAGCGGTGGGAGCGACCCGATCAACTCGCTCTGGGTGCTCGACACCGATACAGGCACCGAACGAGTGGTCGCGGACGCGGCGGCGCTGCTCGGGTCGGCTGGGGACGATGATCTTCCGCCCGAAGAGCGAGCCCGGCGAGAGCGGGCTCGAGAAAGCGCATCCGGAATCACTACCTACGCGACTGACGAGCAAGCAACGGTGGCCGCGTTCGCCCTCGGCGGACAACTATTTGCCGCGGGATTGCTGTCCGGTCAAGCTCGGCCGATCAATGTTGATGGCCCGGTATTCGACCCGCGGCCTGACCCGCTGGCGACGCGGTTGGCCTACGTCAGCGGGGACAACTTGTGTATCGGCGAGCTGAACGGATCTTCGCGCATCCTTGCCGGCAACGAAGAGCACAGCACCGTGTCATGGGGACGCGCCGACTTCATCGCGGCCGAAGAAATGGGCAGGCTCAGGGGGTACTGGTGGAGCCCAGATGGCACAACGATCGCCAGCTGCCGGGTTGACACCGCCGCGGTTACCGAGTGGGTGATTGCTGATGCCGCCCGGCCCGAACAACCGGCCAGAACGATCCGCTACCCGGCGGCGGGCTCACCGAACGCGACAACTAGTCTTCACCTGCTGGGTCTCGACGGGTCGAGTATCGATGTCGATTGGGACGACGACTTCTTCCCGTATCTAGCAGCGGTCGAGTGGAGCGCAGCTGGACTGGTCCTCCTTGTGCAAGCCCGCGATCAACAGGGCTCGATGGTGTTGTCGGTTGATGTCAGCACCGGCGAGACATCGGTCCTCTCCCATGACTACGACGACTGCTGGGTAGAGCTCGTGCCAGGTACACCCACGCTGCTGTCCGGTGGCCAGTTACTCACCGCAACCGACCGCGATGGGGCCCGGCGGCTAATGGTTGACGGCGAACCAATCACTCCACCCGAGCTGCAGGTTCGCTCCGTGGTCTCGACCGACAACAGCGTGGTCACCTTCCTGGCCAACCAGATCGACGATGCCACTCAGCTCCATGTATGGCAGTGGCCCGGAACCGACGGTGCCGAGATCTCGCAGCTGACCTCGGGCCCAGGCATGCACAGCGCTGCTGTCGGGGGATCCACAATCGCCGTTCGCTCAGCAACGATGGACAATCCAGGGAGCAACGTCACCACACTCGGTGGGCTGACAATCGATTCGTTCGCTGAACAGCCGCTCGTAACTCCGAACGTCGAGATCTTGTCGACCGGCGAACGCAAACTCGCGACCGCGGTCCTACTCCCAAACGGTCATGACGGCTCCCCATTGCCGGTACTGCTTGACCCATACGGTGGGCCCCATGCATTGAGGGTGACGCGAAGCCACAACGCCTGGCTCACTTCCCAGTGGTTCGCGGATCAGGGTTATGCCGTAGTTGTCACTGATGGCCGCGGGTCACCGGGACGCGGCAGCGAATGGGAGCGTGAGATTCATGGCGACCTGGCTACCGCGCCGCTCGACGACCAGATTGACGCACTGCACGACGTGGCCGAACGATTCGACGAGATCGATCTTGAACGCGTCGCCATCCGCGGCTGGTCCTTCGGTGGCTACCTCGCGGCGCTCGCGGTACTTAGGCGGCCGGACGTGTTCCACGCCGCCGTCGCTGGGGCGCCAGTTACCGACTGGCGGCTGTACGACACGCACTACACCGAGCGATACTTGGGTGACCCCACCGTCAACGCCGACGCGTACGACTCAAGTTCGTTGATCTCTCTGGCGCCGGAGCTATCCCGCCCCTTGCTGTTGATTCACGGATTGGCCGACGACAATGTCGTGGCGGCCCACACTTTGCAACTCTCCTCCGCGCTACTCGGAGCTGGCCGACCTCACGAGGTTCTTCCGCTGGTGGGCGTCACCCACATGACCTCCGAAGAGGTGGTCGCCGAAAACCTCCTGCTCCACCAACTCGACTTCTTACGGCGGTCGCTCCCCCACCACGACGAGCCGACCCCGGCGGCCGACCAAGCATCAGCCGACTGAGCAACAATCAGCCGGGTGGACGACGGCCCAGCGCAACCCGATCAAGCCCGGCAAGATCGGGGCGGATCTCGATCTCGTCATATCCGACCGCGGCCATCAACTCGCGGAGCGCGTTGCCCTGGTCGGCGCCGATCTCTAGTACCAGCCAGCCACCGTCGTGCAGCCGGTCGATCGCCGCGGCGCCGATCAAGCGGAGGTCATCAAGACCATCACGGCCTGCGAACAACGCGTGTGCAGGCTCCCAATCGGTGACAGATGATTCAACATCGGGTGAACCAATCGCGACATAGGGAGGGTTCGAAACAATCACGTCGAACTGCTGGTCGACCGGCAACGCATCGAGCCAAGACCCGTGAGCAACGCGCACGTTGCGCGCAGCTGGGCCGAGCCCCGCCAGATTCGCGCGAGCGACATTCAGCGCGTCAACGCTGGCATCGGTGATCCACACTGTGGTGCCATCCCGCGGCAGTTCGTCAGCTAGGGCCAGCCCGATTGCGCCCGACCCGGTTCCCAGATCAGCAACCGTACGCGTCGGCCCGACGGCAGCAGCTTTCTCGATCGCTACGCCAGCAACGACTTCAGTCTCAGGCCGCGGGATCAACACTCGCTGGTCAATGGCCAGCTCGATCCGCCTGAACGTCCACTCCCCAAGCACGTACTGCAGCGGCTCCCCGGCGCGGTACCTGGCGACCATCGCTTCGAGGTGCGCCACCATTCTGATCGTTGCGGACTGCTCGATCTCAGCCATGAACTCATCACCAGACGGGGATGACGAAGCGACTTCACACAACCATCGAGCATGCGCACTGTCACCGATCAACTGAGTCGTCTCGGCGAGCAATGCTCGCCACGAGACCGTTTGATCGTCGGTGCTATCAGGCATTGTCAGCCCGACCGTTCTTCGCCACCCTCGGCCAGCAAGCGGGCGCGCTCGTCTGCCGCGAGAGCATCGACAACCGGCTGGAGATCGCCGGCAAGCACAGCCGTAAGGCGATACAACGTGAACCCGATGCGGTGGTCGGTCAGCCGGTTCTCTTTGTAGTTGTACGTGCGAATCTTCTCACTGCGCCCGCCGCCGCCAACCTGCGAGCGCCGCTCCGCCGACAGCTCGTCGTTACGCTCACGCTCGGCCAGCTCAAATAGCCGCGCCCGCAACACCATCATGGCGCGGGCCTTGTTTTGGAGCTGCGACCGCTCGTCTTGCATCGACACGACCACCCCGGTCGGCCGATGGGTGACGCGCACCGCAGAGTCGGTCGTGTTCACACTCTGACCGCCCGGGCCGCTCGCCCGGTAGACGTCGATATCAAGATCGCGGTCGTCGACTTTGACATCGATTTCGTCAGCTTCGGGTAGCACCGTCACCGTCGCAGAAGAAGTATGGATGCGTCCTTGGCTCTCGGTCACCGGCACTCGCTGCACTCGATGCGGGCCGCCCTCAAACTTGAGGTTGCGCCATGCGGTCGCACCACGAACTTCAAACGTCACATCGTTGAAGCCTCCCATGTCGCTTAGCGACGATGAGAGCGTCGTGGCCTTCCACCCGGCTGTTGCCGCGTACGTCATGTACATCTCATAGAGGTCGCGGGCGAAGAGGTTGGCCTCCTCCCCACCTTCGGCGCCGCGAATCTCCATGATCACGTTCTTGCCGTCGTAAGGATCCTTCGGGAGCATCAGCTCGCGCAATTCATCCTCGAGTTGAGCTACCTCAGTGTTGGCAGACTCGATCTCGGCCATCAGCATGTCGCGCTCGTCGCCGCTAGCGCCTTCGAGCATTTCCCGCGCGGTCTCAGCATCTTCGCGACGCGATTCGTGCTTGCGGAATGCCTCGATCACCGGACCTAGTTCGGTGTAGCGCTTCGAGAGCATCCTTAGCTGTTGCGGGTCAGCCAGAACTTCAGGGTCAGCAAGTTGCTGTTCAAGCGTCTGGTACTCATCGTTTACTTGGCGAAGACGCTGCAGCATTGCGAGTGGAGGTTAATGGTCGCTGAGCGCTGTCAGCCGACGGCCTGAAACTCGACCGGTGTTTCGAGGATCGCTGCCAGGTCGCGGGTGATGGGGAGCAGATCGCGTGGCGGAGCGACAATCACTACTGGCTCGTCGAATGTGGCCTGAACATCGGCCACAAACGGCATCAGCTCAAGATCGACGCCCACCGTGCAAACCACGATTCGTGAGGCGCCATCGCCGTTTGCCAGGGCGACGCATGGCATCGCGTCTTTGAGATTCGGACGAGGCACTGGCGGTTCGGCGGGCAAAACCGACGCCGCGCCGACTAAGTCTGGATCTTGTTCGAGCCGCCAGCGCAGGTACCGCTCTTGCGCCAAACGGTTCAATGGGTGCTGCTGTGCATCAGGCGAGCGGTGCCGTTTAACTGCGTCGACAACACCGCGGAGCGCTTCAACTGTGGGCAGGTCGCCGTGCAGCATTTGGAATGCCTCGCGGTCGTTGGCCCCTACTCCTACTTCGAGTTGCACTCCCGCCGATTCGCGATCGCTGCGATCGCGAATCGCTTGTTCAAGGTCTTCAGGTGAATCAGACGGCACTTGAGGGACATCGCCAAGTTCGGCAAATAGTCCGACGGTGGGTTGGTCGACCACCCGACACACCTCGAGGCCACGAACCTCGCCAACGACAACGCCGTGTTCGACATTCACCGTGGCGCCGGCCGATTCGATTACGTCGCACAAGTCAAGATGCGCCGCCGCCGCTACGGGCACCTCTGGAAGTTGTTCGGCACTGGCCCTCAGCAGCGACCGACCGTCAGCTTTCCAAAGTGAAATCGGATACGCGAACCGTTCCGCACGGCGCACCAGAGGGCCAGGATCGGTGTCGACGACCAACTCCAGCGAATTGGCGTCATGGCGTATCGCCCAACTGAGCGGCGCCCCAAGCAACGAAGTTTCGGCCAGCACCCAGGCCACTCCGTCGAGCACCATTGCGGCACCGTTCGGGAACTTCTGCACTTCGGCGTCGACTTCGTTACCCAAGTGATCCGCGACCAAAGCCCGCAGCTTGATACCCAACAGTTTGCTGTGCCGCTCGGCGGCATCGGAGAACTCCGTCGAGGTGTCGGTCATCGCCGGTGACGCTACCGAGCTATGAGTGACAACTGTGGCGCCTAAATGAAGTAGCCCGTGACATCAGCGATAAGGCTGACGCTTCCGGCGCTGTTGTACAGGCGAACCTTTCCGTCGGTACCAACCTTCGCGACTACGAGGTTGGCAGCCGTTTGGCCCCCAGCAATGTTCAAGCTCGAAGCGTCCGGCCGAGCGACGCCGTTCGGGTAGACCGTGACGTATGTATCCGATGCCGCGTTGGCCGCAGTGACATTCAGAATTACCGCCTTGGCACCGGAACTCACTCCAGCGAGGCCAGCCACTCTTAGTTCGATTTCCGAATCG
>JAHRVJ010000166.1 GCA_019090765.1 Ilumatobacteraceae bacterium | reverse complement strand
TCAACAAAGGACCCGTCGGGGGCGACCATCACACCGAATAGATCGACAACGATGTCTGTCGTCACGGACGTGACAATGCAGACCGTTCGCTCCGCCCCAAGCTTGACGATCGCGAGGTTTGCCGCATCGCTGCCCTTGCTGAAGTTCAGTGACGAGACCTCTGGGACGGCGTCACCGCATGGAAACAGGCTCACGAAGCCGTCCTCGCTCGAGTTGGTCGAAGTGAGATTCAGTACAACCGCGGCGGCCTCGTCGCTGGATGACAAACCGGCAACAGGGTCGAGCGCTCGAACCTCTAGAGCAGCAAATGGCTGGGCGGGTCCGCCGACTCCGCCGCGTGTATCGAGAACTCGCTTCCCGCTCAGCGGCTGGAGTGCGGCCGCTGGCCCGAACGCAGGAGCTGGCGCGTAGTAGCCGGTGACATCGACAATCACATCGGTGCTCACACTCGACGAGACGCACATTTTCAGCTCCAGGCCGAGACCGACGATCGCGCCCACCGCGCGGTCTTCGCCCGAGTCGAAGTTGAGGTTCGACGCAACCGGCACGGCGTACCCACAGGGAAATGCGACCAGGAACCCTGGAGCAACCGGATTGGTCGCAGTGATGTTGATGACCACCGCTTGGGTGCTGAGTGGTACAACCGTTGACGGCACCGCGATTTCGCGCACCTCGTTTGCTGCCAACTTCGCAACCCCGTGTGATCGGCTGTCGAAGATACGCTCCGGCTCGACCGAGGCAAATCTGTCGGGTCCTTCGGACCACCAGCCAGCCAGATCGACAATCAAATGTGAACCGCCGTGGCTGAAGATGCAAATCTCATCGTTCGTATCGGGGATCGCAACAACCAGGTTCGGCGTGGGAAATCCGGCCCGCGAGTTCAGATTGGACGTGTCGGGGCGGCCTGACGTACACGGGTAGATCGTAAAGAAGTCGGCGACTTCGGAGACGGCGGTGATCGAGAGCGCCACAGCCGTTGCTTCGGCGGGAACATCACTACCCAGGCCAACGCGCATCGTGCAACCTTGTTCAACCGGCGTCGAGAGACCTCCGATCCCATTGCGCGTGTCTACGAGCCGAATCGGGCTGACCGCGGAATAGCTCTCGAGCGGTTCCTCTGGTCCCGACACCAGTTGAGGATCAGCACCGCAGAAGACACTCGCCGTCGCGGCCTCGGCAATCGGATCAGATGCAACAGCAACGGGCACAACCAGCGCGACGAGCGCGAAAATCAGTGCCGGACGGAGCTGCCACAGCTTCATCCGGCCCAGCGTACTAACCCACGCCGGCGTCTCAGATCGCCCCCCGTTCCGATGAGAGTTAGCGCGACACGGTCGCGCCGAAACTCATCGAAGACCACGGTTAAGAGTTGCGTCGCTGGATCTTTGCCCATTCATCGCGTAGGCCGACCGTGCGATGGAAGAGCAGCCGCTCCCGAGGGTCGGCCGCGAAGTAGCCGAGGCGTTCGAATTGAACCACCTGACCAGGTTCGACATCGCCCAATGCCGGCTCGAGCTTCGCGCCCATGATGATCTCGCGGGAGCTCTCGTTCAGATCATCGAACGGGTCTCCGGTCTCGTCGCCGGGAACTTCCGCCGTGAATAACCGATCATAGAGAACAGCAGTCCCGTCAACGGCGTGTGCTGCCGACACCCAGTGCATCGTTGACTTTACTTTGCGTCCATCGGGGGAGCTTCCCCCGCGGGTGTCGGGATCGTAGGTAACCCGCACCTCAGTGACCTGTCCGTCGGTGTCGGCTTCGAAACCCGTCGCGGTGACGAAATAGGCGCCTCGCAGCCGCACCTCACGACCTGGCGTGAGCCGGTAGTACTTAGGAGGGGGTTCGGCTCTGAAGTCATCCTGTTCGATGTAGAACTCCCCCGTAAATGCCACCATCCGGGTGCCATCATCGGCGTTTTCAGGGTTGTTGTTCAGCTCCATCAATTCGACTACAGGCTCACCATCATCACCGACCGGCCAGTTGGTGATCACCACTTTCAGTGGCCGCAGCACAGCCATCCGTCGTAAGGCGACCTTGTTGAGATTGGTGCGGACAAACGACTCGAGCAACT
Organism: Ilumatobacteraceae bacterium; assembly: GCA_019090765.1. Classification (GTDB taxonomy): domain Bacteria; phylum Actinomycetota; class Acidimicrobiia; order Acidimicrobiales; family Ilumatobacteraceae; genus Sva-07. The sequence continues at coordinate 1,575 of JAHRVJ010000166.1, read as the reverse complement.
CAATCTGGTGTCGGCTGTTGGTCCGGGCGACACCGATGAAGCTGCAGAACTCGCGGATTGCAAGCGATGGATACCCCCGCCGTCGCAACCCGCGCAGAGTGGGCATTCGCGGATCATCCCACCCATCGACGGTTCCGTCGTCGACCAACCGCATGAGCTTGCGCTTCGATGCGATCGTGTGCGTCAGTTCGAGCCGCGCAAACTCCGTTTGACACGGTTTCTCGAACGGCAGCGGAAGGTGACCGAGATACCAGTCATACAGCGCTCGGTGACTATCGAACTCGAGCGTGCACAACGAATGGGTGACTCCCTCAATTGCGTCACTCTGTCCATGCGCCCAGTCGTATGTCGGATAGATCTTCCACTGATCACCAGTGCGGTGGTGATGACCGGCGCGGATCCGATACATGACCGGATCGCGCAGCTGCATGTTTTCGTGTTGCATATCGATCTTCGCTCGCAACACATGGGACCCGTCGGCGAAATCACCAGCACGCATCCGCCTGAACAATGCGAGGTTCTCCTCGGCGGCTCGAGCACGGAACGGGCTCTCAATGCCTGGTTTCCCGTAACCACCACGCTGCGCGGAGATGGTTTCACCGTCTTGCTCGTCAACGTAGGCCAACTCCTTCTCGATCAGCAGCTCGGCCCACTCGTAAAGCTGCTCAAAGTAATCGCTGGCAAATAGCGCTGCTCGGTCGAGCGGGTAACCGAGCCAGGCGAGATCAGCGAGGATCGCGTCGACGTAGTCAGCTTCCTCGGTGTCGGGATTTGTATCGTCGAAACGCAGGTTGCAAGTGCCATCGAAGTCGGCGGCAATACCGAAGTTGACGGTGATTGCTTTGGCGTGGCCAATATGGAGATAGCCGTTTGGTTCGGGAGGAAAACGGGTCTGGACTCGCCCACCGAAGGTGCCACGTTCGATATCTGCAGTGACCACCTCCCGAACAGAGTTGGAAGCAACCGGTGTCTGATCAGATGCACTCATAGCTGACAAACAGTATGGACCACTGCCAGTCCGTTCAGGCCCGACACTTGGCACACACTTCGGCGCGAGCGTGAGGGGTCGGATAGGACAGACTTATGACACCAATCGAAATCGTTCAGCTGACCTCGCCACTGTAGAACGCGGCTGCCTTCGCCGCTGGAGTGTCAACCATTTCCGAGCTCACCACCTGAGACCGAAGCGGCGCCACGTCGCAACTCGACGATGACCTGCCCTACACAGTTGGTCGGCCTATGCTCGCCACCAGCGCGGGCTTAAGTCGGAGGAAACCATGGATCAGTGTTGCCACTCAACGGCCCCAGCGGCTCAAGGAATCACCGGATTCCCAGTCCGGGCGACCATGCATCGACTTGTCCGATACGCAACTGTGATCGCGCTAATGGCGGCTGCGTCGCTGGCGGTGGAAGTCGCTTCCACCGGTGGCAACAACCAGGTAGCCGCTGCTTCGAGGACCTTCGACGGAGAATTCTCCGGAGCAGGCTTCCTCCGCGCTGGGACCACCACCACCGTGAAGATCGCTGGTCGCGGCGCAATCCCCGCCAACGCTGACACCGTCGCCCTCAGCATCG
>JAHRVJ010000165.1 GCA_019090765.1 Ilumatobacteraceae bacterium | reverse complement strand
GGACCGCCCGGGTAGCACGCCGCACCTCCGGCCTGCGCCGATACCCCAAGATCGCGCCCGGCCTTCCCGAGCCGAGTCGTCCCATCAGTTTCATCGTGGTGCGGTTCTCAGATGAGTACCTTCACAACATCGTGCTGTCCGAGTGCGTGCAGGACCCGCTGAATGAACTCGTTGTGGTCGACAACACCGCTGGCTTGAATTTCGACACTCTGGCTTTGGCTGTTTCGTCGGGAATTGAGCGTACGAAGCATGACCTCATTGCGGTTGTCCATGAAGACGTGCTGTTCCCGTCCAACTGGCACTCGCAGTTCGAGGCTTCGCTCGCCGCTCTCGAGTCAATTGATCCGCTGTGGGCGCTGCTCGGTGCCGTCGGCTGGAGATCTGATGGCGCGCTTTGTGGCCAATGGAGTGACCCTCACCGATACGAGAATACGTTCGGGAATACCCCCTACGAAGCTGTCGAGCGCCTCGATGAGCAACTGATGATTCTTCATCGTGAGCGCCTCGTCGATGTCGACCTGCTGATGCCGAGCATCCATCATCTCGGCAGAGATTTACCGCGTATAGCGCGTCAGAAGTCACAGCTGACGTACGTGGTTCAGGCACCGACCATCCATAAATTTGCCGATGCCGAGGGTCGACGAATTCGGCGATCCACCGACTCATCAAAGTTGTCCGACCGTGATTCGCTCTCGTATCTCGCGGAGCGTGCATGTGCTGACGACTAAATCGTGCGTAAGTGGCCCGAGATCGGCGAGACCGATGCTGACTTCGGCAAGACGTGGGTCCGGGCGGGGCTGGACCTTGACGCCACATGGAATGTCGGTGATCTTGACTCGCCCGTGATATTGCTTGCCCGCGGCGGAAGTGGCTCGCGTCTTTTGGCCGCGATGGCTAGTGACGTCGGAGTGTTTCTCGGAAACGACCAGAACAGATCGGGTGACGCACTCGAGATGGTTCCGGCCGTATACCAGGCGATCGTGGAGCGGCATCGCTGTCCTGCTCCATGGCAGCAAGCTCAGGTCGCATCTCGCCTTCGATCCAGTGCAGCGAGAATGCTCGAACATCGGGGGCGAACGGACGAGCTGTGGGGCTTCAAGGTTCCTGAGAGCTTGATCTTGGTGGAAGACCTGTTGCTCGCGTTTCCAGGAGCAAGATTTGTTCACATGGTTCGAGACCCGCTGGCGACCTGCCTACGGCGGACACACAAAACCGCTCGATTGGACAACAGCACCGGGCGTATTTCGATGGCTTTGGCATACGACCACTGCGGTATTGACCGACGCGAGATTCTCGATGATTCACCGGCGATGCATATGGCCTACACCACGACCCACCAGCTGGATCTTGTGGAGAATGCGCTCGGTGGACTGCCAGAGTCCCGCGTCTTCGAATTCCGATTCGAGGATCTTGTCGAGAGCCCTCAGCTTTGTGCTGACCGTTTGACATCCTGGCTGGGCATCGAGCGCCGAGATACCGATCTGGCTGACCAGATCGATCTGTCTCGGTTGCAGAATCCCTCTGCCGTCTATTCCGACGATGTTGCTCGCCGGGTTGAGGCCGTTCTCCAGCTTGTGAGAGACCGCCTTGGCTATTGCTGACGACCCGATGGTCTCGCTGGCCGTCGATGCTCTGGTGATGGTGCCGATCGTTGGGTGCCAACGCAGCGGCACCACCTTGGTTGCTGAAATATTGGGTTCCCACCCTCACTCTTTGTTGATCGAGGAGGGGCCTCCTGCCACGCGGTGGTATCGAGCGGCGCTCGGATCTGCATCGAGCGCCCATGTGGCAGCGAAATTCCGGCTGTGCTGTCGGCTTGCAAGAAAGGATTACCGCGAACCCGCCAATCGCGTTGGCTGGTCTGGTTCCGTGCGCGGTGGCATCTCACATGTTGTTCTCAAAGCGCCGAATCTCACTTACAGCTCGGAGGCAATTGGCAGTGTTTGGCCGAGTGCACCGATCATCTATCTGCAACGTGACATCCGCGCCGTCGTCGCATCTGCTCTCTCCTTGAGCCGTGTACCTATTGCCGACAACCAATTGCGGCTGATTCGTGACTCCGATGACATGACGGAGAGGCTCGCTGAGGAACTAGAGGTGCTCGAACGTCTCGGGACCGATGTTGCTCCGCATTTGAAGATGGCACTCGTTGCCAAGATGAAGATGTCGCTCGCCGATCAGTTTCGTCAGCACGGGCTACAAGTGTTGCAAGTCAAGTACGAGTCGCTGGTTGCAGAGCCTGAGATTGAGATCCCTCGGATGCTTTCTCACGTCGGTCTTCAACCGGCGGATGAATGCTTTCGGCACGAGACCGTTCTGGTGGGTTCCGGTCCAGGCGACACGGTGCGCGAGCGAAGCATCGACACTCGGTCGGTGCAGAGCTGGGAGACGAAGCTCACTCCTCGTCAAGCGGATCAGATATGGGATCTGGTTGGCGACTTCATGGAGAGCATGGGCTACTCGAAGTAGCTGTTGGCCGATAGGTGGCCTACGAGACGGGTGCTTTCAACTTCTGTTCAGCACGTTCTTGATGACGCGTTTGCCGGAGAACCAGACCGAGTCGAGGGATGCGAGTGCCCGTCGCGGGCGGCGCTCTCGGCGAGACATGCTTGTGCGCCGATCGTCGAAGTTGTATCTGAGTTGACGGAGGTCTTCGGAGTAGGTCTGTTTGACGAACTCCACTTCGGGGTTGGCGTAGAACTGCGAGTAGTGGCGGAAATAGTTTGGTGCGGCCTTCTGGTGTATCGAGCGGTCGAGTGTTTTGCCTAGCCGACTTTCGAGGACCGTGTAGGTACTGTCCAAGTCCTCCGCTCGGCCGACGTGGTCGATCACCGCGTGTCCGTCGATCGTGAGGTACTCGAGCTGAGCCCGCAGGTGGTCGCCGCGGTATTCGGGTGTCGTGGCATCCGACAGAATTCTCTCCCACCGACCTTCGGCCTTGAGCATCGCGTCGAATGAGCCGGCACCACCGATCTGTCGGCGAAGAAAGTAGTAGTCGGACACCGCTCGGGCGTATGGGTTCCTGACGATCGTGAAACTGAACATCTCGTCGAAATCCTTGCGACTGATCAGTTCCAGATCGACGAGTTGCTGGGGCGTTGCGTGTTGCATCCAGATCCGCCGGTCGGGGCACCATCCCCAAGCGAGTTCGTAGTCAGGTGGGTCTTCGATCTTGGGTCTTTGAGCGGTGAGATTGTGCTCGATGCTGGTACCCGCACACTTCGGAATGTGGATGAGTATCAGTCCGAGATCACGCAAGATCATGAGGGGTGGACCGTCCACCGGTCGGGGTATTCGCGGGCGACGGCGGTCATATCGCTGCGAGTCTGGCATCTGCGAGGTGTCCTTCGCGGTTCAATCGTTGGCCCCTCGTGGCGAGCACGAGCCGGCGTCGTGTGACAGACGATGGGGTTAGCTGTTGAATATGCCACGATGGCGGTCGCATGAGTGAACAGAAGGAGGACCTTGCAACCAGGATTTCGGGACGTGTAGGCCCTACTGAGCGGCAGATGGCGCTGGGAATGTCTCTCGTGTTCGTGGGTCTCAACGTGTACTACTTCCACCGCTGGGCGTTCAAGTTCAACAGCACCGGCACATCGCCCACATACGCAAATACACCGTACGCGTGGCAGTCCGCGAAGTACGTCGCGGTGTTTGTAGTTGCGGTGACCGCGTGGGGGGCTGTTTTCTGGCTCGCTCGTTCGAGAGGTTCGATTGCGTGGCTTCGCTATCAGGCCACTGGAGGGTTCGCACCAATCTTGGCGGTGCTGTTCTTCTATTTCGTCGCAATCACCGCGATCTGGTCGAGCCCTTCCTCATCCCAATTCGGCAGCCTTGTCGTTGGCTTCTTCTTCATCCCGATCGTTCTGCTCATGCCAACGGCACCTGTTGGAGAGGCAGCGTGGTCCATCTACGCCAAGGCGGGCACTTGGCTGGTGGCGTATCATGTGGCGTTCTCACTCATCCAGATTGTCTTCTATTTCGGAGCCGATCGGTTGCCGGCGCTCGCGTATGACAACGGTGCACTTGTTCGGTTCGGCGCTGGTTTGGACGATCCAAACGGTTTCGGTGTCATGGCGGTTCTGCCGATTCTGATCATTGTTTCGATGTGGCCGACCCTTGATCGCAAGGGGCCGGCTGCGGTCATGCTTGTTTTGCTGGCCGGTTTGTTGTTCCTCACGCTGTCCTTTTCTGCAGCGGTCGGGTTTGGCGTGGGATTGCTGGCTCTCGCAGCAATCACAAAGCAACTCAAGGTGCTTGGTGTGGTGTTCGGTGTGATGCTCCTCGGTGTTGTCGCGGTTGCGTCCTCGAGTTACCTGCAGGATGTGATCGCCCGAAAGAAGGACAGCGCGGTCAGTCGCTTCGATTTCGGCGCGCGTCGTCCGGGTCAGCTCGGGTTCACGGACTTCTTGGACACTTTGACAATCTGGAGGTTCTTATTCGGGGCGCCGCACGAGGCTGTCGGATCCGAATATGCGTACATCGTTATCTTCACAAACTTCGGAATGGTCGGTCTTGTTGCGGTTCTGGCATTGGTGGTCATCGCAGTCGGGCGATCGGTGTCAACTGCGCGGTTGGCGCGCGATGCCGGCCAGTTGAAGGTGGCACGGATCTACCAGGCTCTCGGTGCCTATGTCGTTGCGTTCAGCGTTGCCGGTCTTGGGGTGCCGTACTTCAATGTCTTTCCGGTGAACATGTTGTTCTGGCTCGTCGCAATGCTCGCCGTGATTCGTCCGAGGCTTGGTGCCTCAGACGAGCCGGTTCCGATTAGCCATGCACATGAGATGAGAATGGAGCGAAGTGATTGACACCATGGAACGAGTCGAGTTGTCTCCGACCCAGATGGCTGCGGCAGCGCCAGTTCTCGAACTCAGCGCTTGGTGCTCGTCACGTTCGAAACGCGCCATTGACGTTATTGTCGCCGGGTTGCTCGCTCCGTTCGCGGTCATCGGAGTGGCATTTACGGCTCTTGTCTCGGCGATGTCCTTTCGAGGGTGGCCGTTCTTCCTTCAAGACCGCACCGGTCTCGGGGGCGGGCGCATCAGGATCATCAAGGTGCGCAGCCTTCCCCGCGACTGGGATCCGACCGTCGGCAAGCACCGGCTCCAGGAAGACGAATTCTCCGCTGTGTCGCACTTCATTCGGGCCAACCATCTCGATGAACTTCCGCAATTCGCCAACGTGTTCGCCGGTTCCATGAGTCTGGTCGGTCCTCGCCCAATGATTGATGACGTATTGGAATTGCTCGAAGACGATGTTCGCGATCGTCGCCATGCGGTCAAGCCGGGTTTGAGCGGGCTCTGGCAGGTTTCGACCATGGGTTCGCTCTCGCTCGACGAGTGCCCGGAACTCGACCTCGCCTATATCGAGAATGCGAGCAGGCGTGTTGACCTCTGCATCCTCTGGTGGACGCTCACTCGTCGGCAGGTCGACTCCGAGTTCTTACTCCAGTGGGTTCGCAGCCACAACGTGAAGTGACTCGGCAACGATCACCGAGGTCGAAGGCGTTGGCCAGGTCAGCGCGAGCCCTGCTCGGGCGATGGCTCTGGCCGGGTGGTGACCAAGGTCGCTCGAAGAACGACGTGATCGTCTGCCAAGACTGGATGGACGCGAGCGGTGGCGCCGAGCGAGTCCTGGTCGAGGTGGTCCGCGCCCTCCCGGATGTGAGCCGCGTCTACGTGCTTCGTATCAAGGGAGACAGGTCGGCGACACGAGACCTCGGAATTCCCGTCACGCAATCGGTCCTCGGCGCTTCGTGGCTCCCCGACAACATCTTCAACTACCTCCTGCCCCTGATGCCACTTGTGTGGCGCTTCCTGCCAGTTGGTGATGCTCGGATGGTGTTCACCAGTTCTTACGCCACGGTCAATTCGATTCCGCGTCGAGGAGGAGTCGATCGGGTGAGCTACTGCCACACGCCGATGCGATATGCGTGGGAACCGAAACTCGAGAGCGGTCGCGTACCGCCGATCGTGAGGCCGCTGCTGGGCCCGGTGTCGTCTCTGCTGCGGCGTCGGGACCGGCGATGGAGCACCAATGTTGATCATTACATCACTAACTCGCAGTTCGTAGCGGAACGGATCCAGCGCGCCTACGGCCGCGAGGCGGAGGTGCTCTGGCCGCCGGTGCGAACTGACATCTGGACGCCCGGCGATGGAGACCATAAAAGAACAGGCTTTCTGGCTATTGGTCGGCTCGTGCCCTACAAACGTTTCGACATTGCTATTCGGGCAGCCAACGAATCGGGTGCGACCCTGACGGTCGTGGGGGCGGGGCCGGAGCGGGCGCGTCTTGAAAGCATCGCCGGCCCAACCGTGGGGTTCCTCGGGTCGGTCGATGACCACGAGCTGTCGGAGTTGTACCGGTCTTCGGTCGCCCTGATATTTCCCGGCATCGAGGACTTCGGCATCGTCGCCCTCGAAGCTCAGGCCAGCGGCACGCCAGTAATCGGGGCGCGAGCTGGTGGCTTACTCGAGACAGTCATCGATGGGGTTACAGGAGCCCTGGTCGCCCAGGATGTTTCCGAGATCGCTGGGGCGATGCGCCGCGTCGACGCCACTACGTTCTCGCCTGACGATTGCCGGAAGAATGCGACGAGATTTGATCGAAAACGCTTCGTCGAGAAGCTCGCCGATCTATGCGCCTGACCCGCTTCCGGCCGCTCGGTGATCGAACCCCGCTGCGCTCTCTCTTGATGGAGTCTCCCGTGTAGGCACCGAAGTTGACGAACGGCACGGTGTCGCTTCGCAAACGCCACTACGTCAATTTCTTCGGCGCCGCCAGCGCACTCACCGCCGAGTGCCGCATCTCGGGGACGTACCCGGACGATCCAGCGGTGGAGAACCTCTTGTACAACGTCGGGTGAAACCGCTACCGGGAGCGGCCCTCATTTCCGGCTTCGGGAGTGCCGCGCAGTCGCGGAATGGATGGCGAGCACTGTGACGGCGTCGGTTGACGTTGTTGTCGTAACATACACGCTGCGCCTGTGCTGCCGGCCTGTCTAGGGGCGATGAAGGACCGTTCACCAAAAGTGAACTTCATCGTTGCAGACAACGGATCGACCGACGAGACCGTGTCGATCGCGAAAGCCCACGATGTCGATGTTGTGGAAATGGGTACGAATTCTGGATTTGGTGCAGCGTGTAACGCTGGTGCGCGGGCGGGGTCAGCACCTGCGATTCTGTTTTTGAATCCTGACGCACTCACGACGCCGAGTGACACGCTGCGACCGACTTGTCAACTCCCTCATCCATCCGGCTGGCCTACCTATCAACACCTCCACGATCAAGGTGTTGCGACCACCGATGGAATCCACCCAATACTTGTCCAGCGACTACCGAGACCTGTTCGCCAATCACGGGATGCGCCAATCAGTGGGAGGAACCTGGGTGTGTCTGTTATCCGGCCAATCTGGGAGAGTAGCGTGGCGGCACCGGCGTGATCCTCACTGAAACGAGAGTTCATGCACCGCTACAGGTTCGCTACCAGTGCCGAGGCCCGCCGCGCGATATGTTCGTGGAACAACCGCTACAACATGCGCCGACGCCACTCAAGCCATGGCTACATCGCCCCTATCAAGTGGCAGAAGAGGCTGCTCCCCTCTCATGGGAGCAGCGTCGTCAGGTTCTCCAGCCGCGCAGCTTACGCTCGCCCTACCTGCACCTAGGTCGAGTATCAAAGCAGTGAGCCGGGCGATCGACGTAGTCGGGGCAGCTTTCCTCCTTGCCGTGCTCAGTTCGCTGATCTTGCTTGTTTACGCTCTTGTAGCTCTGACTAGTTCCGGTCGAGTGTTTTCCGCCAAATGCGCGTAGGCATCGGCGGCGAGCTATTTGAAGTGATCAAGTTCCGGACGATGGTTGATGGAACACATCTGGAGATCACGGCCAACTCGCAGTTGCGTGCCGCGTATGAACAGAATGATTTCAAGCTCTCGCCGGATGATCCGAGAATCACTCGTGTTGGAGGATCTATTCGCCGTACAAGTCTTGACGAGCTTCCACAGCTGGTAGACATCCTGCGCGGCGAGATGAGCCTCGTCGGCGTTCGCCCGCTGCTGGCAGACGAACTCGCTTTGCGGAGTCGCCGTGACAAAGATCTTTGTGCTCTTCGTCGCCCGGGACTCACTGGCCTCTGGCAGGTTGAGGGCCGGCCCGCAGCAAGGCATGTGGAGCATCTTGAGCTCGATCGGGGACATTTGGAGGACCGGTCGGTTCTATCGGATCTGAGAATTCTGTCTCGGACTCCACGAGCGGTATCCGGCGCCCACCAGCTGGGACGGTTCGGGATGGCCGATCCTCAAGACCGCATTCCACCCCTTGTCTTACCAACTGAGATGATCTCTGTTGGCGCATGGTCACTCATGCAGATTCTTCGCCCGCCACCTCGTCGCCGAATCGGGCAGCCTCCCGCACGACTCGGGACCCCCGCACAAACGAGATGACCGAGCTAGGTAGGCGGGGTTCAGTAGCTGGCGTTGATTGGGTCAGGGACCGGGACTCTGTCGAACATACGGATCTTCGGACACCCGACCTTACGCCCGGCGTCGCAACGTGGGCATCCCCACTCCTCGCCATCGTTGCGCCACATGGGGCCACCGCAAGAATCACAGCGGTCGGAGAAGATATTGCACTCGACCATCCCGAGACGATCGGAGCTGAGTGGACAGCCGTGGCCGTGGCACACCACCCAGTCTGGGTCAGCAACAATCGCTATTTCGGGACACTTGGGGACGCAATCGGTGCAGTCGTTGCACCGGTACGGGTCAATGGTGAACAGGCCCATGAAGGAGTCCGTCTTGGACAGGGCGCCATTGCTGCACGCGTAGTCGCAGGCGCCGCAGCCAATACAGAGTTCCTCCAGGACCTTGTATGTCATTAGCCGGCCGCGGAATAGTCGTTCTGAGGATGCATGTCGCGAAGCTCGCCCATGCAATCGGCGTGTACCCATGGGGCGACATCAACGCGTGAGGAACACGTCTTGTGTTCGTAACGCGACTGTTCGTCATCCCACTGCCAGTAGCCGTAGGCGAGATCCAAGATCCGCGTGACCGGCTTGCCGCAGGTTGGACAATTAGGAACCGACATTTGATGCCTCCTTGTTGAGGGCTGGAGCAGCCGCATCGACGAAGTCCTGCAGCGTTTGGTTGAAGCGATGAAACTTGTCCCAACCCATTGGGTCGCCAGCTTTGAGCTGAATCTTGTCACCCATGATCGTGATCGTGTTGAGGGTCCACTCCCCGGTGGCCTGGCCATTGGCGGCGATGTCATCGAACATCCCTTGCCAGTCTTCAAGGCTGCCGTCAATCCAACATTCGGTTGCAGTCTCGGCGCCTTCATCGATCTCGGCGACGGTCTTGCATTCGATGCCACTGAATTCGAGTTGGACTCGAAAGTCGTCCTCGTCGGGCCGGCGCATCACGATGGCCATGTCGAGGTCGATATCGCCGAGCAGTTCGTAGGTGTTCGGATCGCTGTTCATCAGCGTCGCGAGATGGTCGAAGAAGCTAATGCTGTCGATTCTCATGAGAACGAAGCTCCCTTTCGAATCTGCTCCAGGTCGATTCCCATTGCCTCCAGCGGGAGCGTCGTGCGATCGAGTCGGCTGACGCCTGCCCGCTCGCAGCGAGCGAGGTAGGAGGTGAACTGGTTTCGCGCCAATCGCTGTTGAAGTGGGAAGCCGATCTCTTCGACGTTCTCGGCACCGCCAGCAAGTAGCACAGCGATGGCGGTCGACATGTCGGGAGCCGAGCCAAGGGCGACCAAGGCCCCTTCGCCGTGGTCGAGCGCTTCGTGAATCTCATCGGCAACGTCGGGGTCGTTGTCCACCGCGTGGCGGATGTGCATCGTTCCGTAGGCCACGTGACGCGCCTCGTCTTGCATGGTCATCCGGAAGATGCGCTTCTCAACCTCGGTCGGAGCAATGGCTTCGCCTTGGCGGAACAGGTCGAGGATGAACCCTTCACCGAGCAGGTGCAGTAGTGCTGTTGCCTGGGTGTAGGTCTTGGCCTCGATGATCGTGCGCAGCAAATTTTCCGTTGCGCCTCTTGACTTGAGGAGGCCGCCCCCGTTGGCAAGTGCTCGCTTGCGAAAGACTTCGGAGTGGCGAGCCTCGTCCATGATCTGAGTACAGAGGAACATTTTCGCTTCGATGAACTCGTGGTTCATGCGCCACATCCACTTTGCTGGCAGATCGGAAGCGATCATCTCGATCTCCGAGAGAGTTGTGCACAGCTGGCACATCGCGTGCTCGAGATCTGAGGGCAACTCTTCCAGCTGGTTCCAGGGGATATCGCGTGTCGCCGACCACTGGCGGGCGACCGCCTCTTCGTACAACTCGCTTACGTTTGATGACCAGACATCGGTTTTGGAGTTGAGGATGTAACCCATGTCGGGGGTGTCCTCGGCGATGTCTGCTCCTCGGGCTGCCATTGCCCGGTGTCGCGGATGTTCGGGTACATCCCCATAGGTGCCTACGGCGATGTCCATCATCGTTAGTCCGCGGGGCCCGGGTTTAGGCTGGATACCCCATTCGCTACGGTGGCCGGCCAGCCAGCCCCAGTCGAGCGAAGCTCCGGCGGGACTTGTGTCAGGCAGATTGGGAAATTGTGCTAAGGCTTCTTCAGCAATGGGCACTTCCACTCCTTATCGTTGCGGTTGTGCGGCAGTCTGGGCCTTCGCTGATGCACGCACCAGAGTCAAAGGTCCCAGACGACGATCGGGGAGTGAACCAAGCGTGGTTCTCTCAGTGTCAGGAATTGAACACGTGGGTTCCCCACCAGCCGGAGGAATTGTGCAACATGCCGGCACCCATGAACCGCCAGGTGGGTTCGGTCATGTTGGCGTAATGCGGCGGGCTATTCACCCATTGCGTGTGTAGCTGTAGCGCGGCCTGTTGCGGTGTCAGTTCGCCCTGGCTGGTCCAGGCGACGTTCTCAGCCCAGGGGCCACCGCTATGCCCGAAACCAGATTGCGACATGGTGATCGACCACTGGCGGGCAAAGGCTGCCATGTTGGGATCGATCGAGACTTTCGCGAGCCCCAACGATGCCCGTAGTTGATTCAAGTAAAAGAGTGAGTAGTCCTCCGCTTCCGCTTCCGGTGATTCGGGTCGGGTGTCGAGGAGGCGGGCTGGGGTGCGTGGTTGGAAGTCGGTTCCGGTGAAGTAGCCGCTGACGTCGATGATGAAGTGGGTGGGT
>JAHRVJ010000164.1 GCA_019090765.1 Ilumatobacteraceae bacterium | reverse complement strand
GCCAAGGCCGCAACTGTCAACCTCGTCGCAGCCGCGGCCACCCAGCCAGGTTGGCTGCGGGTCGTGCCGTGCGGTCTCGGCTCATCAGTTTCGAACGTGAACTATCCGGCAGGCGCTCCGTATGCGAACGGCACGAACGTCAAACTCAGTTCGAAGGGTTCAATCTGTATTACCTCCAGCGCGACAACCCACGTCGTGATCGACCTCACTGGTGTGTGGGTCTGACGTACTGCGCCCGGTCTAACGACTCAGGCTGAAATCTGTCACGGTGGCGCGATAGCGGACCGTATGCGCGCTGTCGCCGGACAGAATCGCACCACGACCTAGCATCCGCCCTCCCTGCCAATTCGACAGGCCGAGTTCGGGAGCATCGAGGGCGTATTGGCCATCGACCCAGCGGGTAAATCCGTTTCCAACGAACGGCGCATCGATTGCGGCATAGAAGGCCGCATGTTCATCGCCACTGTCGCTTACGAGCGATGCCACGAAGCGCGGGCTGTAGGTATTGCAGAGCCGCACTGCGTCGTCCACCGAATCGACGACAACAAGGGTCACTTCGGGCGAAGATTCCCATTCCCACTCGGTGGCCAGGCCGGCCTCATCGATCGTGGTGGCCGCGGGCTCGTCGTGACTTCCGTCAGAACGGCCAATCGCTCTGATCTCATCGAATCGGGCGCCGCCCACCCATTGCTCGGAGCCTGCCACCACATGAAGACGGCTGGCCGAGGAACGCGAATCCGCTGCCTCATCGAGACCAGCAAGGAACGCTGGGACCAACTCAGCAGCTCGATCACGGGTAATCGCGCAAACGTTGAGCGTGTTACACACCTTGCGGTCAAGCGAGGCCACGACAGCAGCTCGTAGCTGCTGTCGTGCGGCTTGCTCTCCGGCGATGATCCACGCCCCACCCGTTCCGTGCAAGCTGACTGGGACGCCCGATTGCGTGGCTACCGCACCCAGCTCGGCCACCGCCGAGCCAGAGCCACGCGCCACCGCCAAGGCGAGCCGTTGGTCGCTGAACAATGCGTGCCCAGCAGCATGAGCCGGTGATGCAACGAGCTGTACTACTCCTGGCGGTAACCCCGCCCCAGCCAATGCGGGCGCCAACGCATGTTCTACGATCGCCATTGCTGTTCCAAGGGCGTCAGACCCGATGCGGAACACAACCGCGTTGCCCGTTCGAAGCACTCCACAGGCATCAGCGAAGACGTTTGGGCGCCCCTCGAAGACGAAGCCAACCACTCCTAGCGGCGCGCGCCGAGCCTCAACCGACCAGCCAACGTGGCCGACCCGATCAACGAGCGAGTCCCGTCGAGACGACGATTCTCGCCACCCGTTGAGACCAGCGATCATGTCAGCGCGCATCCGATCGTCGAGCAACAACCGAGTTGTTGACCGTCCCCTGGAGATCGCGCGGTGGGCATCGTCGTTGTTTGCAGCGGCGATCGGCGCAAATCTGGCATCATCGGCCAAATTCCTGGCGAACCGATTGTAGAAGTCTGAAATTTGCTCGTCAGAGCACTTCCCGAGGGCCGCAAATGCTTCAACAGCAGCCCCGACGGCCCTATCGACGAGCTCATGTTCGTTGTCGGGAATGTGTAAAAGCCGACCTGTGGATTGGACGACGACGAGCCGGTCGCCGACCTTGAAACGCTCCGCAAGCTCGGCGCCGACGGATGTCAGCTGGTCTCCACCGAAGATGATTGGTTGCCCAACAGTCAGCTGTGTGAGCGGCTCGATCTCCGGTGACGTCGACATAGGAATTAGCGTAGGCATGTGACTTCTGATCCGCTCTACTTCCGCCAGCTCCTTTCCGGCAAAGACTTCGCCGCATCCGACCCTCTCGCAACACAGATGGTCAACTTCGTTTATGCGATCGGTGACCGCAACACCGGTGAATGCCTACTCGTTGATCCGGCGTACTCAGTCCGCGAACTAGTCGACGCCGTGAGCGCCGACGGGATGACTGTTACCGGCGTTCTGGCGACCCATTTTCACCCCGATCATGTTGGCGGCTCGATGATGGGCCACACGATCGAGGGAATCTCCGAGCTGCTCGACATTGTTGATTGCCCAATCCACATTCAGCGCGACGAAACCGAGTGGGTTACGAAATCCACGGCTGTCACCGAGGACCATCTCATCGGTCACGACTCGGGCGACGTGCTATCAATCGGGGCCGTCGACATCACGCTTCTCCACACCCCTGGGCACACGCCTGGCAGCCAGTGTTTCCTCGTTGACGGCCGACTCGTCGCTGGCGACACGCTCTTCCTTGACGGTTGCGGTCGAACGGATCTGCCCGGATCCAATCCAGCGCAGATGGCCCAAAGTCTGAGCCGCCTCGCCGAAGTGCCCAACGAGACCATCCTCTTCCCCGGCCACCGCTACTCCCCCGCCGACAGCGCCCCAATGGAAGAAGTCAAGAAGACCAACTTCGTCTTCCAGTAACCGAAATTTGCTGTGATTCGCGCGCTATGCGCGCGAATCACAACAAGTTTCAGGTTCGGGTCACGTCACCAACCGAAATTTGCTGTTAATCGGACGCTATGCGTCCGATTAACAGCAAATTTCGGGATTGGATTCGGGTTTGAGGGCGGGTTCGGGTTCGGGGTGATCGACGTTGGGGCTAGCAGTCGGCTTTGGCAGGGATCTTGATTTCGAGGCCGGGGAAGAACGCGCTGTAGTTGCTTGTGCCGTTGTTGGCCGCGCGTAGCGCATCCAGTGTGACATCGAACTTGTCCGCGACTCGCTGTTCAAAATCGCCATCAGCAACGGTGT
>JAHRVJ010000163.1 GCA_019090765.1 Ilumatobacteraceae bacterium | reverse complement strand
CTGGAAACGAGCAAGTCGCCCACGCCGGAACACTTCAGCATGAACAAACCCTCCTTACTGAAGAAGGTTTTCGCTCCGCCCCACTTGCTGTCGACGTCGATCGCCCCCGGCGCCGCCAGGTACGAGCCCGACTGGAGGTAGACCGTGTTACCCGTGAGCGGCCACTTAATGATGTCGCCGGGCAATGCAGGCGAGAACGCCACGTGAGCATCCGCCGCTTTTGCCGTAAACGTGTTCATGAAGAACGACTCGCCGCCAAGCACCGAGCGTCGAAGGCCTTTGAGCATTCCACCCTGTGTGCTGGTGCTGATGTCGACTGACGGAGTCATCGACATCATTGCCCCAGCTTCAGCCTGCACCGACTCTCCATTGTCGAGATGCACGGTAGCCATCGCAAACGCCGGGCTATAGCTGATCTCGGTTCTCATTAGAGGTTCCTCTGCTCTGGGTTATGGTTCACTTGATTGGCAACTCATCGAGGTGACCTCGGAGAAACCCCAGCGCCGTGATCACGGAGAACTGGCGCATCTGTTCGCGTAATGCGGGCAGACGTACGTGTCGCACCTCTTCGAAACCGGGGCCGACCATACCGAAGTACAACGTGCCAACTGGCTGACCATCTTGTTCATCAGGCCCGGCAACTCCGGTGAGCGACAAACCGATGTCGGCACCAAGCTTGTCACGCACACCCGCTGCCATTTGGCGGGCAGCGACTTCGCTGACCACTGGGCCGTCGCCAACACCAAGCAGTTGCTGTTTCACATCGCTCGCATAGCTGACAATCGAGCCCCGGAAGACGTCGCTCGACCCGGCGACTCCAGTTAGCCGGGCACCAACCAGACCGCCCGTCACCGATTCAGCAACCGCGAGAGTGAGACCTCGCTGTCGACACAGGTCAAGGACCACCGACTCCATCGTGTCGTCATCAACACCAAAGACAAGGTTGTCAATTTCGGCGCGTACCACGCCCTCCCAATAACTGAGTTGCTGTTCGCCCGCCTCTAGGGTTTCAGCCTTCGCGGTGAGCCTGACCTTGAGTCCCTCCCACCCGCTAGCGAGGAAAGCCAGGGTCGGCGTATCGGGACCCTCGAGTTGTTCAATGACATCATTGAGTCGCTCGTTGAGCCCGCTCTCACTGTCACCCCAGGTACGGAGAACGCGGCTAACAATCACCGACTCTTCACCACTGCGTTGGCGAAGATCGGGCAGGATCGCCCGCTCGAACATGTCTTTCATCTCGTTTGGGACGCCCGGCACCGCGTACATGACCTTCTCGACACCACCAACAATCACGGGGCAGATGAGCCCGGGGGCGGTACCCCGAGTCTGGGGGATGATCGACGCGCCAACCGGGACCTGGGCTTGACGGAGATTGCTCTCTGGCATCGGACGACCGCGGGCCTCGAACATCTCGCGGATCAGGTCGCCGATCGCCTCGTCCTCCACGAGCTCAACTCCCATCACCGCGGCTATCGCGTCACGTGTGAGGTCGTCGTGGGTCGGTCCGAGACCGCCGCACATGATCACCGCGTCAGCGTCGTCCAGGAGGCGGCGAAGTTGCACCTCGATCCGGCCGACGTTGTCGCCGACCTTTACTTGCACGAGCGAATCGATGCCCCCCGCCGCGAGCTCGCCACCGATCCAAGCCGAATTGGAGTCGATGATCTGCCCGAGCAGCAGCTCCGTCCCGACCGCCAGCACATCACAGCGAAGCGCCATTCAGTTCGCCACAACCGGGCTGGCCGAGGATTGCGCCGTGGCTAATTGGCGGGCACGAAAGAGATACTGAGCGCCACTAACCAAGGCGAGAACAACCGAGACATACAGCAGCACGGTCCAGGTCCAGGTGGCATCAATGGCCGTTATCGGGAACAGGGCGAAGGCAACAGCGAACTGTTGGCAGAGGGTCTTGTATTTGGCGAGCTTGGTCGCTGGCACGCTTATTCCCTGCCCGCTCGCCAGCACCCGGTAGATGCTGATGATGATCTCGCGGGCGGCGATGATCAGCACGGGAACGACCCAGAACACCTCCGTGCTAACGAGAGTGAACATGGCGCCGAGCACCAAGACCTTGTCGGCCAGAGGGTCGAGAAATGCGCCAGCTGACGTGGTGCCGTGGCGTCTTGCGATGTAGCCATCGACACCGTCGCTGGAGCACAAAACGAACCAGAAGACGAATGAGATCCATGACCCCTGGTTGTCGTCGGGGATCACCCAGAACATCAGGGGCGACAGGAGTAAGCGCCCGACGGTGACGGCGTTGGCCCAGGTTGCGAGCTGATTCGATTCGACCATCAATCGATCTCTTCCAACGCGTCCATGTCGACACCGTCAGCAACAAGGTCCGGCCCAAGGGCGTCGACGATTTCGACATCGACAAGGCTGCCAGCTTCGATGCTCTCGCTGACGTAGATCAAACCATCGATCTCGGGAGCCTCACGATGACTTCTCGCGATACCTGGCCGGTCGACGAGCACGTTGACAGTTTCGCCGATCAGAGCGTCGCGACGGGTGGCAGTGATGTCGTCTTGAAGCTCACGCAGCTCGGCCAGCCGCTCATCCATCAGTTGCGAATCGACTGCCCCATCGAGGTCAGCAGCGTAAGTGCCCACTTCTCGACTGTATGAGAAGAAGCCACACCAGTCGAGCTGGGCCGCCTCAACAAAATCTAGGAGTTGGTCGTGATCGGCTTCGGTTTCGCCGGGGTAGCCAACAATGAAATTGCTTCGGAAGGCGGCCTCAGGCTCACGGTCGCGGATGTCGTTGATGCGCTTCAAGAATCGTTCGCCGTCGCCCCACCGACGCATCCGACGCAGCAAAGGCTTGCTCACGTGCTGAAGGGAGAGATCGAAATACGGCACCCCTGACGCGCAGATCACGTCGATCAGTTCATCGCTCAGATCGCTCGGGT
>JAHRVJ010000162.1 GCA_019090765.1 Ilumatobacteraceae bacterium | reverse complement strand
GCCTGATGCTCACCAAAGCCGTCGAGCAGTTCCTCCGCGATGTCCACTGGGGAGACCTCGATTACCTCCTCATCGATATGCCGCCCGGCACGGGCGACGTGCAGATGGGACTGGCAAGAATGCTCCCACGTACCGATCTGATTGTGGTCACTACGCCAGCGCTCGCGGCCCAGAAGGTCGCCCAACGCGCTGCCGACATGGCCCAGCGCAGCTTCCTTAAAGTTGTCGGCGTAGTAGAGAACATGAGCGCGTTCGAGTGCGCCCATGGCGAGTCATACGCACTGTTCGGCGAAGGCGGTGGCCAAGCGCTGGCCACAGCAACCAATGCTCCGCTGCTCGGTCAGATTCCACTCGAATCGGCAGTTGCCGCTGGCGGCGATGCCGGCGATCCTGTCACGCTCGAGGGAAGCAGCCCAGCAGCGATCGAGTTTCGTTCAATCGCCAACCGCATCGTGGCTGAAGTCGCTCCCCCGACACTTCCAAACGACATCGAGATGACTGGCTGCTCTGCCCGCTTACTCGACACAGTCAACGACGCTTTCGCCAAGCTCGATTCCGTTCCCGAATAGCTGGCTCGCGTCCGATCCGAGCATCGCCAGCTCACTCCAGGTCGTCGTAGCCGGGCTCACCCGGCATGCAAATCCCGACTAATGCTCCATCGTCGTTGAGGATCAGCTTGGGCTGAGTGCACACCGGTCGGTCAGCAGCGGCTCCGGCCGCAATTGCCGACGCGGCAGATTCGTGCGGCAACAGCGACCGCATGTTCGCCAAGGTCGGCGGCATCATCAGCAGCTCACGCGCGTCGTGCATACGGAGCGCCTCGGCCGGCCGCACCCAAAGACTGTCGACGGTCTCTTTGTCGTCGTGCAAACCCTCTTGATCGGGTGGAGCCAGAGCGATGAAGAACCTGGTGTCGAAGCGTCGCTGCTCACCGAGTGGTGTGATCCAATGATCGACATAGTGAGTGTTCGACAAATCGAGGATGAGGTCATCGCGGCGGCAGAGGTCAACCATTGAGAGCTCGCCGTCGTGCACGGCATGCCGATCTTCATTACGTAGCGCCAACGGACCGCCACCAGGCCGCTCAGCGAGCAGCATCCCGGCCTCCTCGAAACACTCGCGAACGGCCGCAACCCAGTACGCCAGGCCACCGGAATCGATTCCCAGCTTGGATGAGGCGGCCACATCATCCAAACCGGTGCAGAAGGGGGCGATGTCGGCGACACCATCGACAACATCAACTCGGCCGCCGGGGAAGACGTACATGCCAGGCCCGAATGCCGCCTTCATCGTCCGCCGCAACATGAAGATCTCGACGTCAGGTGAGCCGTCGATGGCGTCACGGAGCAGCATCACCGTGGCCGCCGCGCGGATGGCAACCGAACGCGGGTCGAACGGTTCTGGCTCAGTCATACACATACAACCGTAGCTATCCGGCCGCCCGACAGAAGATTTGGAGTCCGTCGATTCCCTCCACGTCTAGCCTGCCCCGGTCTACAGTTGCACCCCATGCCAGTGGGACCCACGACAACTCAGCCACCGTTAATCCGAACTGCACCAAGTTCCCCCAGTGATGTCTTGGAACACATCGATCCGGGCACACAGCTGATCGTTCCGCTTGGCAACGGAGAGCCCACCGCAGTGCTCGACGCAATCGAGGCCGCCGCAGCTGAACAACTCGGCACTGGCTCCCCGCGCCTCAGCGAAGTGCGCGTCCATCAGATGCATGTGCTCCACGATCGGCCGTACCTGGGCGGTGTCTACGGCAGCGCCCTCCAGCACAGCTCGTACTTCCTCTCGTACATCACGCGCCCACACTTCGGCAACGGAACGATCGACCTCGTGCCCGCGAACTTCTCCGAGGTGTACAGCCTGATGCGGATGCAATCCGATGACCCGTTGGTGATTGCCGCGGCGTCGCCACCAGATCGGCACGGATACTTCTCGCTTGGCGTTTCTGCGGACTACACCGCGAGTTTTATCGGTCGAGGGCGAATGTTTCTCGAAGTCACCGATGCCATGCCACGTACTTTCGGCCGCAACCAAGTGCACATCTCCCAAGTCGTCGGATGGTGCCAATCCGATCGTCCTCTGATTGAAATCCAGCCAGCGATCCCCGACGACGTCGACCATCGCATCGCGGCCCATGTGGCCGACAGGATTCCAGACGGAGCGACAATCCAGACTGGTATTGGAATGATCCCCAACGCCGTCATGGCGGCCCTAACCGGACACAAGGATCTCGGTGTCCACACAGAGTTGTTGTCTGACGGCGTAGTCGACCTGATCGAACTGGGTGTCGTCAACGGCGTACGGAAGCGTCTCAACCGCACAAAAACAGTGGGCTCGCTCGCACTGGGAACGACCCGGCTCCACGAATTCCTCCACGAGAACACCGCCGTCGAGCTCCATGCCGTCCGCTACATCAACGACCCTCGAATCATTGCCACTGAAAATAACTTCGTGTCGATCAACGCGACGTTGACTGTCGACTTTCTAGGACAGTGTGCTTCCGAAACGATCGACGGGCGATATTTTTCGTCGTCGGGAGGCCAGAACGACTTTGCCCGCGGCGCAATGTACTCAGATGGTGGTCAAGGATTTGTCGTACTGCACTCAACCACCTCGCATGGCGCGTCGCGAATTGTCCCCCAGCTTGCGGCCGGGGATGTCGCAACGACGCCCAAGAACACGGTCGACAAGATCGTGACCGAATGGGGAGTAGCAGAACTTCGCGGCCGATCGATTCGCGAACGAACCCGTGCGTTAATCAACGTGGCCCATCCAGACCACCGCGAAGAGCTGAGCGGCCAAGCCCGCGAAATCGGCTACCTCTGAGCGGGTTCGGCGACCGGCTCGTCGCCAGATGGTTGGCCGACTGCATCGTCGGTCGAGTTAACGGCAACATCGTCGTTGCTCGCACTTTCGGGCCGGATCAGCACGTAGGCGACAGCCACGCCGACAACAACTGCCAGCACGATGCCGACCGTTTGCCAATGATCACTCAAGAACACCGTGGCCTGGGCCTGACGCTCCAGCGCCCAATCGGTGATGGGGTCGCCCTCTTCTTTGATATCGACCCAGTAGAAGTACCACATCAGGTAGATCCCGGAAAGCACAACGAAAGCCGCCGCGATCCGATCGACGTACTGCAACCCGTTGCGAAGAAACTTGAGTAGGCCCGTATTCGCGAACGCCAATGCAACAGTCAACGCACTAACCAGGAGCGCCATTCCGGCGCCGTAGGCAACCACATTGCCTACACCAGCGACCACGCCATCGCGGGTTGTAGTGCTGAAGACCGTGGCGATAAACAGCCCGATAGTGCAGCCAATTGAGGCAACCGCATAGGCGATTCCATAAACGAACATCGCCCGCATCGTCTTTTCTGGCGTGCCGCCAGTATCGATCTTCGGCGTCATGAAGGGAAGCTTGTAACCGAACAGCATCGATATGCCGAGCACAAGCAGCCCCACTCCAATAGCCCCGGTGGCATACTTCGCGTTTTCGTTGATCCAATTCGTGAAGTTGTACGAGATGACGCCAACGACCAGAAAGACCGAGATGAACCCTGCCGATACCGCGGCACTAACCAGTAGCGCTCGCCTCACGGTGGCGCGTTGGGTGCCCGGAACCGAACCCTGAAGGCCCAGGAAGTACATCAAGTACGTCGGCAGCAGGATGAATCCGCATGGGTTGACCGCGGCGACAAGACCACGAATGAACGACAGACTCATACGCGCTACTCCAGCTCCATTAGGTTGGCGACTTTTTCGCGCAGTTCGTCGGCATCAAGCACCCCGGTTTGTTCGACAATGACCCCATTCGAAGTCACGAACAGTGTCATCGGAAACGCCACTGCCCCAATGCCATTGGTGAGTTCCGCGTACTCGTCGCGCAACAATTCGTATTGCACGCCGCGCTCTCCAGCGAACCGCTCCATGACCGCGACCGAGTCGATCGTGTTGACGCCAACAAATCGGACCTCATCGCCAACTTCGGCATGGACTGTCGCGAAGTCGGGGAGCTCTTTCGCGCACGGTGCGCAGCTACTGAACCAGAGGTTGATCACCATGGGGGCGCCAAGAAGTTCGGTCGAGAGAATCTCGTTGTCGTTACGGTCGCGCAGGCTGGCGACTGGCAACAGGTCACCTTCGACCTCGCTGTTACCCAAGCCAGAGTTCGGATATGTAACCACCGTCGCCGCGTCGTCGAGGCGTGCGTCGACGTTGTCATCGTCGGATTGCTGAGCCAAAACGACAGCACCTACCACGATCACCGCAACGGCCCCGAGCAGCGACCAGATGAGTAGACGTGGACGATTCACTCTCACGGACCAAAGGTTACTGAGCACACAGCCTCAGGTCGTTGCGGCGCAACGAAACGTTCCCGCAACGTCAGCCATTTCTCGGTGTTAGGCAACGATCGTTACCGGGCCAAGTTCGTCGATGACGATCTCAGGACGCGGGTTTTTTGGTGGACGCCCACAGGCCCGCTTGTTGAGCACAACACGGCCGCCCGAAATCAGTTGGCCGCCCCACACACCCCAGGGCTCCTCTCGTTCCAACGCCTCTTCGAGGCACGAAACCGATAGCGGACACAGACCGCACATTGCTTTGGCCCGAGCGATGTCGATGACGTGGTCGGAGAAGAAAAGACCGGTCATGGTTCCGTTGCCATCGGCGCAGCGGGCTGCCGGTGCTCGGACTTGAGCCGGCTGCTCGACCAGCTCGACAGTGACTTGGCTGGGACTGTCAGGTACAACAAGCTCAGTAACAACTGAGGGATTCGATGTGACATTCATGATGTTCCTTGGGTATTGGTCGCGGTTGAGATTTCGAATTTGAGGTGAAAGAACTGGGTGGTGATCGGAGGCTGGCCGAAAAACCAAAAAGGCCGCCGGGTCTGGAACCCGGCGGCCTCGGAAGAGGTGATCTGACGAGTGTTCTACGTCAGCCCTCCATCGAGGTAACCGGGTGTGATTCGCTTGCCCTTGGTACCGGTGGAATTCGACCGGTGAAGGTTCGAGCATGCAGTCGGCGTGGTGTCGGCAAGCCAGCTCTTATACATGTGCTTTGCACCATGCACGGCGGAAGCCGAAGTGACTTTGAACGCATCGACCGAATGGCGCGGCACAGCGTTGCATGGTGTATGTGTCAGGTGGTTAAGCATGGCTGTTCCTTTCCGGTCGGTCTTCGTCTGTCCCACAGGGGATTCGCTACATAATCACGATTCGGGGGCTCGGGTCAAGAGAGTTTCGCAAGATCGAACGTCTCGACTGGATTCGTTGCTGAATTTCGCCGCTGTTGAGCTGATTGAATAGCACCATGACATTGACCGCATGTCCCCCGCAGCGGACCCAGAAGCGGGCCAGGAATCGCATCGGCGCAATCGGCGTGGTGCTCGGTTTAGTTCTTATCGCTTCAGGAGTACCTGCAGCGGCTCACGAGGACATCGTTGGCTCCGAACCTCCGTCGGGTACAGCGGTCGACGGGTCGATCACCGAAGTCTCAATTGAGTTTGGAACGCCCATCAGCGACGACATCGAGATGTCGCTCTGGGCACCAGGCGAAGACAACTTGATTGAAGACACAACGACGACGAGAACCTCCGAGACCACGGCCAAGATCGAATTTGATCAGCCCGAGGAAGAGGGTCTCTACATTGTGCGCTATCTCACGACGGCAGCGCTCGACGGGCACTTTCTCGTTGGCGCGGTGTCGTTCGTTTACGGCTCCGGAGGTGCCGATAGCAGCAGTGTTCCGTGGCTATTGTTCGCGCTTCCAATGATCGCGATCTTGGCTGTCGGCACCGCATTCAGCTACCGGCTGCACAAGAAACAGACCGCAGCGCAAGGCTGAGCGTCACCCGGCTCAAAGGTCGATGAGGATCTTTCCGACGTTGGCGTTTGACTCCATCAATCGGTGGGCGTCGGCTATCTGTTCAAACGGGAAACGAGAATCGATCACCGGCTGTAATGCTCCGCTTTCGAAAAGCGGAATCAACTCATCGATAAACCGTTGGGCCAAGGCCAATTTGCGCTCAAGTGGCCGCGAACGCAAGGTCGTGCCGATCCAGGTGATCCGCTTCGCCAGAATCAGGCCCATATTGATTGCCGCTGACGCGCCTCCCAACAGCCCAACCTGGATGACCCGACCGTCGACGCGCACCGCCTTCAGGTTTCGTTCGGCTTCTTCGCCCCCCACCACATCAAGAATTACGTCAACTCCATCGGGCAGCGCGTTTCGCAACTCGCCTAGCCAGTCGGCAGGGCTGCGTTCGAACACCAAGTCGGCGCCGAGTTCGGTACAGGCAGCTGCTTTGCCCTGCGAACAGGTCACCGCCACGCGAGCACCAACAGCCTTAGCGATTTGGATGGCCGCCGTGCCAACTCCCGATGCTCCGGCATGCACGAGCGCCCACCGTCCGGATGTCAAGCCGCCCTGCACGACAAGCGCGTCCCACGCCGTGAGGAAGACCTCGGGGATCGCTGCCGCTTCGCCTTCGGCGACACCAGCGGGTACCGGCAGGGCCTGGCGACTGTGAGTAACAACCTGCTCGGCATAACAGCCGCCGGTTTCGATTCCCATGACGCGATCGCCAACGGTCCAGTTCGTGACATCGGCGCCAATACTGGCGACCCTTCCGGCGTACTCAAGACCTGGAATTTCGATTGCGAGCCCACGCGGGTCGGGGTAGCCACCCATCCGCTGCAGCACGTCAGCTCTGTTCACCGCGGTTTGTTCAACAGCGACAACAATTTCGTCTGAACCCGGCGTCGGGTTATCAACTTCTTCGATCGTGAGTACTTCAGGGCCGCCGTGAGAGCGGAGCACAACTGCGCGCATCAGCTCGAACTACTTGTTTCCAGTAGCGACATCTTCGGGCTCCGCAGTGGATTCGTCGGCGGCGGGGGCAGTCGCTACCGATGCCGGGTCGACAAAGACCTGCTCGCGGTAGAACGCCATCTCGCGGATCGACTCGCGGATGTCATCGAGAGCGCGGTGCGAACCTTGACCCCGCGGTCGGCTGGCGTCGACACCGGGATACCACCGCTTAACAAGTTCCTTAACGCTGGACACGTCGATTGACCGGTAGTGCAGATAGTTCTCGATATCGGGTAGATATGCAGTGAGAAACCGGCGATCAGTGCCAATCGAGTTACCACACAGTGGAACCGTCATCGGTTCGGGAACATGCTGTTTGATGAACTCCAGCGTGGCCGCGCCAGCTACTTCGAGCGTGATCTCTGAAGCCTTAATTGATTCGAGCAATCCTGAGCGAGTGTGCATCTCGACTACGAATGGGTCCATCCGCTCGAGGACCTCGTCAGACTGGTGAACAACCAAGTCGGGGCCCTCGGCAACGATCTCCAGACTGTCATCGGTAATCAGCGTGGCGATCTCGACAATCACGTCAGAAGTGTGGTCGAGCCCTGTCATTTCGAGATCCATCCAGACGAGCATCGGCTCATCGTACGGGTATCTCCCATGCAG
>JAHRVJ010000161.1 GCA_019090765.1 Ilumatobacteraceae bacterium | reverse complement strand
GGTAGTCGATCGTCTCGGCCGCGCGATCCAAAGGCAGCATGTAGTTACCCGAATCGTAGGTATTGCCAGTCAGTGTTGTGAAGGGGAATGCGTCGTTGCTGATGAAGTTGCGGCGGCGAATCTCGATCGGGTCAATCTCCAATTCAAGTGCCGCCTGGTCGACCAGCCGCTCCACGAGCGCAGTCGCCTCGGGTCGCCCAGCACCGCGGTAGGCACCCATTGGCGTGGTGTTGGTGGCCGCGACGGCAAGATCGAACTCGATTGCGGGGAAGTTGTAGTTGCCTTGCGACATGCGGCGAGTACCGACGGGCAGCATTGCTCCGACGGATGGGTACGCGCCCGCATCGCCGACCAGGCGAACCCGCAGGCCAGTGAAGTTACCGGCCTTCGTGCAGCCGAGTTCGGCGTACTGGACTTGGCCACGGCTGTGCGGCAAGGCGACCATGTCGTCGCTGCGAGATGGAACCCAGACCACGGGTCGACGAGTGCGGAGCGAGGCCGCCGCGGCAACCGTGTACTCGGGGTGGATACCAGCCTTGCCGCCAAAGCCGCCACCGACTTGTGGGGTGATCACCCGAACGTCGCTTGGTTCGAGAACGAGGGCCATTGCGAGTTGATCCCGTAGCCCGTGAGGCATCTGAGTTGATGCCCAGAATGTGAGTCGACCCGCGTCGTCAACATCGGCAGCAGCACAGTCGGGTTCCATTGGAACCACTGCCATTCGCTGATTCACGTACCGTCCACGAACGACAACGTCGGCATCTCCGAAGTTGGCTCGTGCAGTGTCGCTGATCACCATTGCTTCGTTCGATCCGTGATTCGGAAAGAGCAATTCGGCGTCAGCGGCGAGTGCATCCTCAGCGTTGACAACAGCGGGTAGTGGATCGATGTCGGCCCACACTCGTGCGGCGGCGTCTTCACCCTGACCGTAGGTTTCCGCGAGCACAACAGCGATGGGTTCGCCCACGAATCTCACCCGATTAGCGGCGAGCGGGGGACGGGCGAAGTCGTCGTGGACTTTCGCGAATCCGTGGTGCGGCGCGACTCCGAGTTCGTCGGCGGTGAGGACCTCTACAACGCCGGGCATCGCGGCGGCGTCTGCGATGTGGATGGTGTTGATCAGGCCATGTGCAATTTCGGAACGCACGACTACGGCGTGCAGTTTGTTCGGCAAGTCAAGGTCGGCCAGATATTTTGCCTGGCCGAGTAGTAGCGCGGGGTCCTCTGTACGGATTACCCGGGTACCGAGGATCGAACCACTCGTCATTCCAGATGTCATTCCAGATGTCGTACTAGTCGTTGTACCAGTCATTGCGCGTGAACCTAGCTTCTGACGGCAGGTGCTCAGAACAGAACCTGGTTCGTGGGTGGTTGCTGTTGACCGGGTGCTGGCATTGCTGAGTAGTTGCGGATGCGGTTGGATAGAGAGATGAGCTCATCACAGCCAGGCCTCCGCATTGAGAGCAACCCGAAGTGGATTAGAGGATTCCGAAATGGGGTGCTCGTCGTTGACAGCCGAGACTCGAAGTTTGTGTGGGAGATCCCCTACTACCCGGCCTGGTATTTTCCGCTCGCGGGGATACGTGGCGAATTGGTCGACAATGGCCGCCGCGTCGATTCGCCCGAGCGCGGCGCGGGCACCCGCTATGACCTTGTTGTTGACGGAATGTCGATTCCCGACGCGGCTTGGCGACATCTCGAATCGCGTGAGTTACGTGATCTCGTCCGGATCGAGTGGGATGCTGTCGACTCGTGGTTCGAGGAGGACATCGAGGTGTTTGTCCACCCGCGTAGCCCTGAGGCACGAATCGATGCGCTGCGATCTTCGCGTCATGTGCGCGTGTCGATCGACGGCATTTTGGTGGCGGACTCGTCGCGCGGAACAGTGCTCTACGAGACGGGTCTGCCGCCGCGGTATTACCTGCCGCAGACCGATGTTCAGCTGGATCTGCTTACGCCGACAGATACAACGACCGCCTGCCCGTACAAAGGTTGGGCGCAGTATTGGAATGTCACGGTGAACGGCACGGTCCACGAGGATCTGGTGTGGGGTTACCGCACTCCGCTACCCGAGTCGGCAGCGATCGCGGGTTTGGTGTGCTTCTACAACGAAAAGGTCGATATCGAAATTGACGGCGTTGCAGTCACGCGACCTGAAACCAAGTTCGCCTGAGCTACTTGTTGCCAGGGAGGCCCTGGTGATGTCCCTGTGGCGGGCTGATGGGTGCTATGCCGTCGCGCAATAGGACATGTCTGTCCCGCAGCACATTGGCGACTTGATCTTGCCGTGATCGTTCGGGCATCGGGAGACTTGTACCGATGATCCATCGTCGCGCTGCAACGTGTCGTTCACTAGGGCCGCACCGCACTTTCCGCAGGTTGCATTCACAGACATCTCGCAGACAGCGCATTCGTAAGTAGCCATCGGCGCAGGCTACTCAGACGCGGTCTACGCCTCTGGCTTTCCGGAGAGATTTCTAGTTCGTGAACGTTTGCAGCTGGCCGCCCTCGGAAGCGAGACGCTCCAATAGCGCTGACGGCTGCCAATGAGCTCCGTCGAGCGTGTTGGCGTAGCCCTTGATCTTGCCGAGGAGCTCATCGAGACCCACCGTGTCGGCCCAGTACATGGGTCCGCCGTGGTAAGCAGGCCAGCCGTAGCCGTTGACCCAGATGACGTCGACGTCGCTGCCGCGGATCGCCATGCCTTCTTCGAGGATCTTGGCGCCTTCGTTGATCATCGGATACAGGCAGCGTTCCAGCACTTCCTGGTCGCTGACTTCGCGCTGTTCGATGCCCTTGGCGGCGGCGAAGTCTTTGATTATCTGCTCTACTTCAGGGTCAGGAGTAGACGCCCGAGTTTCCGCGTCGTAGGTGTAGTAGCCCCGGCCGTTCTTCTGGCCACGCCGGCCGCTCTCGCAGAGTAGGTCGCGGATATTCGAACTGGATGAGGTCTTTTCGTTCCAGCCGATGTCGAGCCCGGCCATGTCGCTCATCGCGAATGGTCCCATCGGGAAGCCGAACTCGAACAACACCCGATCGACCTGAGCGGGCGTAGCGCCTTCGAGGATCATCTTTTCGGCTTCAGCGCCTCGCCGGGCGAGCATGCGATTGCCAACAAACCCCCTACACACACCGACGAGAGCCGCGATCTTGTTGATCCGCTTAGCGAGGGCCATCGAGGTGGCAATGGTGGTGTCGGATGTCTTGTCTCCGCGCACGATCTCAAGCAACTTCATCACGTTCGCGGGTGAGAAGAAGTGGAGGCCGATCACGCTCTCCGGCCTGGATGTCACAGCGGCAATTTCGTTGAGGTTGAGCGCGGAGGTATTCGACGCCAAGATCGCACCGGTTTTACAGATCTCGTCGAGCTCGCGGAAGATCGACTGCTTCAGATCCATGTCTTCGAACACGGCCTCGATCACGATGTCGCACGTCGCGAAATCGGCTTTGTCGGTTGATCCGGTGATCAGGCCCATCCGCTCGGCAACGGCTTCGGGTGGGATTGAACCCCGTGACGCCGACCGCTCGTAGTTCTTGAGCACCACGGCTAGCCCCTTATCGAGCGCCTCCTGGCTGCGCTCAACAATTGTCACCGGGATTCCGACATTGGCGAAGTTCATCGCGATGCCACCGCCCATGGTGCCGGCACCGAGAACTCCGCAACTTTCGATGTTGACCTTCGGCGTATCGCGGGGGACGTCGGGGATCTTGTTCGCCGCGCGTTGGGCGAAGAACTGGTAGCGCTGAGCGGCCGACTGTGGGCCGGTCATCACTTCAAGAAACAGCTTGGCCTCGACTTCGATCCCTTCCTCAAACGGCAGGTTGGCTGCCGCTTCAAGGCACTGGATGTTGTATTCGGGAGCCAAGAAGTTGCGAGTCTTCCGGGCGATCGACTTGCGAAAATTGGCGAACAGTTCGGTGTCGCCGCGCGATTGCTCCACCTTGTCGTTGCGGTCCCGTACGCGGGCCAGCGGCATGCTTTCGTCGATGGCACGGTTGGCGAAAGCGACCGCGGCTGTCCGGAGGTCTGCGAGGTCGCCACTGGTGACCTCGTCAACGAGCCCGCATTCGAGTGCTTCGTCGGTGCCGATATGGCGGCCCGAGGTCATCATCTCCAGCGCCTTCGGGATGCCGGTGAGCCGCGGCAGTCGTTGGGTTCCTCCGGCGCCTGGAAGCAGCCCGAGGTTCACTTCGGGTAGTCCGAACTTGGCTGAGTCGAGTGCCACCCGGTAGTGAGCGCAAAGCGCGACTTCGAGGCCGCCGCCAAGTGCGGTGCCGTGGATTGCAGCGATCACGGGCACGATGGAATCTTCCATCGACGACTGGGTTTTGCCGAGCCCGGGGCCTTTGGGCTTGCCGCCGAGCTCGCTGATGTCGGCACCCGCGATAAACGTGCGTCCGTCGCAGATCACGACGATTGCTTTCGCGCCGTTCTCGATCGCCTGACTGAAACCGTCGTTCAGTCCCTGGCGGACATGCCAGCTAAGCGCGTTAACGGGAGGATTGTCGATGACAATTAGCGCCACGTCACCTTCGGTCTCGAGGCGTACGGATTCGGTAAGGACGGTCATTGCACTAGTCAATCACCTCGCCTTGTCGCGCCCCGATTCGCGGTCGGGAGAGAGCCCGTAGCGAACTCGGCGAGGGGCCACGGTGGGCTACGATTTGCGGGTGATCACAATGGCTGGGCGCACGCATTCCTGGAGGGGACGTGCTCTTGCGGCGACTGCAGTATTTGCTGTCTTGGCGGGGTGTTCCAGTGAAGAACCCGAGGCGGTAGAGACCGTGGCTGGTACCGCGGCACCGACCAACACTTCGGCGCCAACGACCACGCTCGCTCCTCCAGAAGCATCGATCGAACCCGGAACTGCAACGGCAACGGTCGGCGACCAGACTTATGACTTTGTCGTGATTCAATGCGTGAGCACCGCGGCCGAAGACAGTTTCTTCGAGTTTCAGCTCGACGGAGTGCCTGCTGCTGCTCCGCAAGACGCGATTGAGCGTCTGCTCGGTGAGAAGGGTGTTGACGATGAAGTTGTCGCCAACCTTGAAGCGATCGTTGAGTTCGGACCTGTGCTGAGTATCACCCGGCTCACTGATGGTGGAGATCAAATCGTGATCACCGACCTTTCCGAGACTGATGTAGTGAGTGCCCCGAACCCCCTAGAGGGGCAGTTCCTCGACATCTCCACCGCCGTCGACCCAATAGCAGTGACCGCGATCGTTCCCGCCGTCGCCACCGGTGAAATCATCCTCGAAGCCCGCTGCCCGTAACACCGATGTCCCGCCCCAGAGGCAAGACCTAGAACCCCGAGTACGGGGCAATGCCGAGCTGCTCCACGTCTCCGTGAAGTTCTCGGTGATGTTCGGAACGTTCCCGGCCCTCGTCAGTAGCGATCTTGCGGACCTTGTCATTCAGGTAACGCTTGAATCAGTTTGGTGACCGCGACGCGGCAGCCTCAGGAAACCTCAGCTTGAAATATGACACGAATGTTAGATATCGTGCTACACCTACAGCTCAATTATCTGAATGCGATCACCTGATAGGGGTAAGCGTGAAGTTCGAACACCATCCCGAATCGTCCCTTCCGGACCGCTTCGCTGATCACTTTCGCGAGTTTGGGCTGGTGTCCGACGTGACGATGCCCGTATTGCTCGAGCGAGCAGCAGCACGTTTCCCAGACCGCGAAGCTCTACTCGATCTCACCGGCGACCAATCGCGGTCGTACACGTATGCCGAGGCTCTAGATGAGGTCTCCAGGGCGGCCACCTTCCTACGTCTGGCTGGTGTCGTGCCAGGTGACCTCATCCAGATCCAGGCACCCAACTCTGCCGCAGTGATTTTCACGTCCTGGGCCGCCTGGCGTATTGGCGCCGTCGTCAACCCCGTAGTCGACATCTACCACACTCACGAACTTCGCCACATCGTCGGGCAAGCTCGTCCCGATGTAGTGGTCACTGTTGCTGAGCATCGCGGGTTTAATCACGCCGCGGCCTTTGATGAGGTGGTCGCCGAACACGGGCTCGCGCTCAAGGCGCGGATCACTCTCGGCGAGGTCGAGGTTGCGGGTTGGACCTCGTGGACGCAGGCGATCGACAACGACGGATCGGCGAGCGAGCGATCGTCGGCAAACCCCGACGATCCCGCCCTCGTGTTGTTCACTTCGGGTACCACATCGCTGCCCAAGGGTGCCGTCCATTCGCACCGCACCTTGATTGCCGAAGTCATCCAAATGTCGACAGGCTGGTCGATGGGGTGGATGGACCGGATGTATCTGGCGAACCCGATCGCGCACATCACGGGCGTCCTTTTTGCCCTCACAGTCCCTGTGTATTCGGGGGGATCAATGGTCTTGTCGAGAATGGTTTCGCTGCAGCAGGCGGTCGATGAGATTGTCGCCAACTCGATCACCGCGATGGCCCTCGCCCCGCACGCCATGCCGCTGCTGGTCGAGTCGTATCGGACCGCGGGCCTTACGACGGTGCCTCTACGTGTGCTCGTCAGCGGCGGCACGAACGTTCCGAAGGTTCTCATCGAGGCCGCGGAGTCGCTTGGGATTCGGCCCTGCCGGATTTATGGCATGACCGAAATGCCGACCGTCACGATGCCGGTGCCAGCCGATACCGAACGTCAGCGGTTACACACCGACGGCAAGATCGCGCCTGGCTGTGATTGCGAAGCCGTTGACCCCGACACTCGCTCGCCCCGGCCGACTGGCACGGAGGGTGAGTTGCGTGTCCGCGGTCCCGAGCGCATGTTGGGCTATCTCGATGCTGAGCAGACTGCCGCGAACCTCGACGCCGAAGGCTGGTTCTACACCGGCGACTTGGGGGTGGTCGACGACGAAGGCTGCGTCACCGTCACCGGCCGCATCAAAGACATCATCAACCG
>JAHRVJ010000160.1 GCA_019090765.1 Ilumatobacteraceae bacterium | reverse complement strand
CTGGTGATCCACCCTGGTTGCAGCTGCGCGGCCCGAACCAGTGGCCTCCTACCCAGCCGAAGCTTCGTCCGGTCGTGCTTGAATGGATGCAGGCCATGCAGACGCTCGGGATCGCTGCCACCAGGGCGCTTGCCCTCGGCCTTGGCCAGCCCATCGACCGGTTCGACCACACCATCCTTCCGCGCCCGGATCCGCATGTGAAGATCATTCGTTACCCAAGCCAACTCGCCGCGCTCGACACCGGCCAAGGAGTGGGCACACATCACGACTCGGGGTTGCTCACGTTCATTCTGCAAGACGACACAGGCGGCCTTAAGGCGCAAGTCGGCGACGCGCTCATCGACGCTAAACCGATTCCCGGTACCTACGTGATGAACCTCGGTGAGATGTTCCAATCAGCGACCGACGGCTATCTGCGGGCCACTCCTCACCGCGTCGATAGTCCCCAGCCGGGGCTCGAGCGGCTATCTGTCGCCTACTTTTTCAACCCGCGCTTTGAGTCGGTGTTCGACCCCGTGGAGCTGCCGGCAGAGCTGGCGGCCGATGCGTCGGGTGGCCAGAATGCTGACGGGCACGATCCGGTGTTTCGCACGTTCGGCGAGAACAACCTGAAAATCCGGCTGCGTGCCCACCCCGACGTCGCCGCCGCCCATTACGCGAATTAGCGTTCCGTGGTGGCGGTTGCCCCGGCCGCGACCAGTTGAGCGACTCGGTGTGCCAGGTCGTCGTCGATTGGTTCACCCGTCAGTAGGAAGCGGACCCAGATGGGGCCGATGAGTGCCGCGATGATTAGGTCGGCGTCGCTGTCGGGTGGCAGTTCCCCGCGTTGAACTGCTCGTTCGATGATGGGGACAGACATCGCGAACCGCTCAGCCCAGAACGAGTTCATCGAAGCGGTGAGATCGGGGGAGTGAGCGGCGGCTGCGATGATGGCTCGGGAGCGACGCGATCCGTCGTCGGAGCAGATGTTGGCGATCACTGAGCCGGCGAGCGCCTGAAGGTCTCCCAACAGGCTGCCGGTGTCTGGGATTGGGACGTGTTCAGCCGAGTGGACGCGAACCGCGTCAGCGATGAGTTCGGCTTTGCTCGGCCAACGTCGGTACACGGTGGTCTTGTGTACGCCAGCTCTGGAGGCCACATCGTCAACACTGAATTGGTCGTACCCCATCTCCATCAAGAGCTCAGAAGTGGCCTCCAGTACTGACGTGCGGACTCGTGTGGCCCGGCCACCAGGTCGTTGCTCTCCGACGCGGGGTTCAGTTTCGGCCATCCTCAAACCTTATCGCTATAGAGGTTGCGTTTGGTCCGGCATCCTGCCAAACTGTAACGCAACCAAAGATGCGTTTAAGAAGGCGATGTCTCATTCGAACTGATCGCCGAACCCAAATGAAGGACGAGCTATGAAGTATCACCTCTATACCGAGATCGACATTGACGCCCCGCCTGCCATCGTGTGGAAGGTCTTGACGGACGTTGACTCCTACGCCGATTGGAATCCCTTCATCGTCAGTTCCCACTCAGATGGTGAACTTGTCGTGGGAGGCCAACTGATCAACTGCCTTCAACAGCCGGGAGGGAAGGCAATGACCTTTCGACCCACCGTTACCGAACTCGAACCCGATCGCCTGTTTGAGTGGCTCGGCAGAATGGGCCTACCTCGAGTATTCGACGGCCGACACCGATTCGAACTGGAACCCCTCGCCGATGGTGGCACTCACCTCGTTCAACAGGAGTGGTTAGCGGGGGCTCTGGTTCGGCCAATGCGCCGTTCGCTCGACAAGAAGACCTTGCGTGGTTTCGAGCTGATGAACTCCGCTCTCAAGACTCAAGCTGAGGCTGCAATAAGCCCGGGCGCCCCTCAGCGTTGAGGCAGCCTCGGTACGGGTTTGCACGATGTGTGACGGAGGCCTAAGAATGGGTTGATGGTTGACGGGGAGCTATCAGATCCCGAACAGGGACCGACGAATGAGTCCAACGCCCAAGATCGGGGTCGGCGGCAGCGAACGACGATTCTTGTTGTCGTCGCGATCATCTTGATCGGTGCCCCCTTGGCGATAGCGGTCCTCCTCCTTCAGGAAGATTCGTCGAGCGTCAAAGATGCAAGAGGACCCTTCGACTCTCCGGCGGCCCTGCCTACCTCGCTGCCTGCAGTTACGACAACGACCGTCACAGCGACTACTGCACCCGCCCCATCGTCGACCGCTGCAACTACGACGACGATTGCTCCAACGACTACGACGATCGCCCCGACGACTACGACGATCGCTCCGACGACGACTGCACCTGCTCCGACGACAACGGAACCGCCGCCACCACCACCGATTCGAGGTGACCTAAACGGGGATGGGTTTGGTGATGTGTTGTTTTATGGGCCGTCGGGTGCGGGGTCTGTGATTGGTTATGGGTCTGCCGCTGCTGGTGGGTTTGCGATGGTCGAGGAGAGGTTTGATGGCGGGTTTGTTCCTGTTGTTGGTGACTTCAATGGGGATGGGTTTAGCGATGTGTTGTTCTATGAGCCGTCGGGTGCGGGGTCTGTGATT
>JAHRVJ010000015.1 GCA_019090765.1 Ilumatobacteraceae bacterium | reverse complement strand
GATCAGATCTGGGTGGCGCCGAGCCAACTCGCGGGCGAGCGCAACAACTGCACCACGAATTGCGAACGAGTCCCAGCCAGGTTCGACACGGACATATATGTGGATGCCCTTGCTGCCGGTTGTCTTGGCGAATCCAACCATGCCTAGCTCCGCGAGCAGTTGATGAACATGCCCCGCTGACTCGCGCACCATGTCGAAGGTGACGCCCTTTGAGGGGTCGAGATCGATCCGCATTTCGTCTGCTTCGGCGGGCGCTGATGCTCGGAAGGGCCAAACATGTAGGCCGAGCACCCCCATGTTGGTTGCCCACAACACATGGGCAAGGTCAGCAATGACCAGGGCGCGCGATTCTGTTCCGTTGATCGTTCTGACCATTGTCGTCTGAAGCCAGTCGGGAGCCGAGTCGGGAATCCGCTTCTGGAAGAACGACTTGCCTCGGACGCCGTTGGGGTAGCGCTCGAGCAGTACTGGGCGATCGCGCACAGTGGGCAATAACGCGTCCCCGACAGCGATGTAGTAGCTCACGAGGTCGAGCTTCGTGCGTTCCTCTTTGGCCTTGCCTACCGAAGGGAACATCACCTTGTTCGGATTGGTGATAACGACTGGCCGAGTGCCAGCGTCAATCTCGACTGGCTCACCGAACTCGGTATCGGAAGCCTTCGCCATCTTGCGAATCTACTGCTTGACGTGCAACTCGTCGTTCAAGGCGCCCCAGCGACCAGTGTGGGCCTTGACGACAACCTTGCCCGACTGGCTGTCTCTGAGGAATGTCATGTTGGTTCGGCCCGATAATTCTCGAGCCTTGACGACTCCGTCGGGAGTTAATACCGGCGTACCGGCAGTGACGTATAGGCCCGCTTCGACAATGCAGTCGTCCCCGAGGCTGATCCCCACGCCGCTGTTGGCGCCAAGCAGGCAGCGTTTGCCCAGTGTGACCTGTTCGGTGCCGCCGCCGGAGAGCGTGCCCATGATTGATGCGCCGCCACCGATGTCGGTTCCGTCACCAACGATGACGCCCGCTGAGATTCGGCCTTCGACCATCGAAACGCCGAGTGTGCCGGCGTTGAAGTTGCAGAAGCCTTCGTGCATCACCGTCGTGCCCTCTGCTAGATGCGCGCCAAGCCGGACTCGGTCGGCGTCACCTATGCGGACACCGGTCGGCACGACGTAGTCGGTCATCCGCGGGAACTTGTCGAGCCCCTGCACCAAGAGTGCGCCCCCGGCGAGCTTGACGCGCAGCCGCACATCATCGACGTCGCCCACAGCGACCGGCCCCAGGTTGGTCCATGCAACGTTGGTCAGCGCCCCGAAGGCGCCGTCCATGTTGAGTGTGCGTGGAGCGGCCAGGCGATGCGATAGAAGGTGGAGGCGAAGATAAGCGTCGGATGCCGAGGCTGGAACCTCATTGACATCAATCGAGATACGGACCGGTCTTAGTGTGACGCCGCGTACATCATCGGTGGTCTCCCGCATTCCTAGCTGCGATTCAATTAGGTCGGTCGGGCAGTCGTCGTTGCCGAACTCCCCCCAGCCCAACCACCGGAACCAGGTGTCGAGAACCGACCCATCGGAGGCAACCGTTGCTAATCCTGCACCCCACGCCATCTTTGTCATTGGAGTCAGATTACCTCGTGGCGCAGCGTCGGAAACAGGATGACTTCTTTGATTGAACCGACGTCGGCGAGCAGCATCACCAGGCGGTCCATGCCAATGCCGAGGCCGCCGGTTGGGGGCATGCCGTACTCGAGTGCGCGTAGGTAATCTTCGTCGATTGTGCCGGCCTCCACATCGCCAGCTTCTTTGGCGAGTTGTTCGTCTTCGAAGCGGCGGCGCTGCTCGACCGGATCGTTCAGTTCCGAATACCCGTTTCCGAGTTCGCGGGAGTCGACGAAGATCTCGAATCGTTCCGTAAGCCAAGGGTCGGCTCGGTCAGCCCGAGCGAGAGGTGAGATCTCTGTGGGGTGCCCGGTAATGAATGTTGGGCGAACAATGTCGGCCTCGCACAGCGCTTCAAAGAGCGCCTCGACGAGTTTCCCGCCGCCCCAGCGCTCTTCCCATCGAATGCCGTGCGCTTCGGCGAGGCTCCGCAACTCCTCCACGGGCTGGCTCGGATGGACCTGCTGGCCAAGCCTTTCGGATACAGCATCGACCATGCGGATACGCGGCCACGGTTCGGCGAGATCGATTTCTTCGCCGCGGATCGTGATGACCGTGGTGTCGATTGCGTCGCGAGCGGCCTGGGTGATGAGCGTCTCGCTGATCTCCATTACATCGTTCCAGTCACCAAACGCCTGGTAGAGCTCCATCATTGTGAACTCGGGGTTGTGGCGAGTGGAGATGCCTTCGTTGCGGAAGATCCGCCCGATCTCGTACACCCGCTCCATTCCGCCGACGATCAGGCGCTTGAGATGTAACTCCAAAGCGATCCGCAAGTAGAGCTGCATGTCAAGGGTGTTGTGATGAGTTGTGAAGGGGCGAGCGTGCGCGCCGCCAGACTCGACGTGTAACACGGGGGTCTCTACCTCGGTGAACCCATGCTCGTGCAGGGTGCGGCGAAAGCTGGAGATGATCTCGTGGCGAACTTCGAAGGTGCGCCGCGCTTGTTCGTTGACGATCAGATCGGCGTAGCGCTGACGAAAGCGCGTGTCGGTGTCGTTCAGGCCATGCCACTTGTCGGGCAGTGGCCGCACCGCTTTTGCCAGCAGCTCAAGGCGTTCAGGCTTTACCGAGAGCTCGCCCTTGCGGGTGGTCATCACCGTGCCGTTGGCGCCGATCCAGTCGCCGAGGTCAAGCTTCTTAATCGAGGCGAAGGATTCGTCGCCGACGGCAGCTTTGGAAATGAACAGCTGTAAGTCGCCGGAGCGGTCGCGGATGGTGGCGAAAATCAGCTTGCCCGAGTCGCGCTTGAGCATGATGCGTCCGGCCACGG
>JAHRVJ010000014.1 GCA_019090765.1 Ilumatobacteraceae bacterium | reverse complement strand
TGGCGCAGCCGCTTCGACGAGGACATCAGACGCGGTCGATCACCGAGTCGACCACTTGGTTGAACAGGCGACTGATTCGCGTCGCTCCACCACCAGCGGTCGCCCAGGCGACAACGAGTAGGCCAACGAGAGCGGCGGCAAGTAGCACAAGGGCGTATTCAGTGGTGGCCTGTCCTCGTTCGTCACTCCGCCGTATCCGACCTGATGGCGTGTTATCGATTGACATTGCGATGGTTTGAAGCTGGACGAATAGAGCGAGAACTTTGATGGGCATGAGGACCTCCGGAAGAGAAAAGAGTGGGCGGTCACCAGGCGTTTCCACC
This sequence comes from Ilumatobacteraceae bacterium, assembly GCA_019090765.1. Lineage (GTDB taxonomy): Bacteria > Actinomycetota > Acidimicrobiia > Acidimicrobiales > Ilumatobacteraceae > Sva-07. Next base: position 6,248 of record JAHRVJ010000014.1, on the reverse strand, counting down.
GAGTGACGAGAGGGCTGCGATCACCGCAGGGGCGATCGCCAGCAATACGAATGAGGGCAAGGTGCAGGCCACCAACGGGAACGACAGCCTGACGGGAAGCTTGCGCGCGTCGGCCTCGTCGAGTCGACGGCGAACGCGGCGCGCTTCTTGTGCGAGCTGGTCAAGCACGGGGCCGAGTGGCAACCCGTAACGATCGGCCGTACCGATCACATCTGCGAGGCCGACGGCGCTGGGCCCAAGCAGTTCGGGCAGCGCGCCCAGAGCATCTGCGAACGGCTCGCCGCGATCGTTGCGGTGAGCAACTTCTCCAAACGCAGGTCGCACCGACTCGGGCGCCGATTCGGCTAGTTCCCGCGTCGCCTGGCTGGGCGTGAGGCCCGCGTGAATGCTCAATACGAGTAGCTCCATCGCTGCGGGGAGGTCACGTTGCACAAGCACGAGTTGTCGTCGCGAACGAAACAGTGGCTTGGCCCGTCGAACGGCCAAGGTTGCAACGACAGCAATCAGCACCGGTGCGACCCCCACGGCAACGGTCGCCATAGAGATGGCAACAACGACGATGCCGATGCGGAACGACCTTCGTTCGAGCAGGCCCCTCGAAGGCGGATCGGCTGGCACTCTCGACGCTGTAGAGCTGACTGTTGGGAGCGCCCGGCGCCCGTTGAGCAGGCGTCGCCGAAGCAACCACCCGTGCCCCAATACCGCGAGCGCGGCCAAGCCTGCAACGACAAGTGGAGTGGCCGGATTGTCGATCATCGTCTGGCCTCGATCACGCGGCGCATCCACATCCAGCCGGTCAAGTTGAGCAGCAAGCCTCCGCCGATACATGCCACACCGATGGGAGTAGTGACGACCGCTCTCACGTCGGCATCGGTGGTCATCAGCATTCCGAGCATCGCCAAGGGAACGACCGTGAGAACGTGTGCCGACAGGCGAGCTTGGGCACCGTGTGCGACTCGTTCTTGTTGGTCCGCGGCGCGCAATCTGAGCGACGCACCAACGCGATCCAGTGCTGCCGCGTTCGATCCGCCGAGCCGTGCCGAAATGGCAATCATTGTGAACGCGAGGTCTGCGTGTGTCCCCCCGTCGTGCCGGTCGGGAGACCCGCCAGCAGCCATGGCCACCGCTTCGGGGATTGACTTTCCGCGATCGAGGGCGAGCCGAAGTGGGTCGCTGGCAGCGCGCAGAGCGTTGGTTGACGGGATGCTGACCATCAACGCGTCGCGCAGTGTGGAGCCCGAACGCAGACACCGGCCCAGATCGTCGCACCACAAAGCGACCGCAGCTGCTGGCACCGGTTGCCGGGCCTCCCGTCGACCCCTTGCAGCCTTGAAGAGCCTCTCAAACAGGTCCAGTGGGTTGCCGGCGGGTTGGGCCGGAAGACCTATTCGTTGTGGCCGTGGCCTAACTCGCAGCAGGAGTAGTACGACTACCAACGCGGCTGAGATCGAGCCAAGCGACGCGCCAAGCAACGAGATGGCGAACGTCATCGTCGACCCCTGGTGAGTTCAGCGACCTGAGTTAGCGATCCGGTCTTGCATGTCGCCAGCGTGTGCAGAGTGGGCGTCGCCGAGTTGCCGTTGGCGGTCAAGTCGGGGACCGTCGCGACAACTTCGGAGATCTCCGTGATGCGTCGGGCGCGACCGTTAGCGCCGCGCTCGACGTGAATAATCACATCGACTGATCGAGCAAGCTGATAGCGAATCGCCGCCAGCGGCCAGGTCGGGGCAGCTTGGAGGACCAGTGACTCCAGCCGGAGTAGAGCGTCGAGCGGCCCGTTGGCGTGGCAGGTTGAGATTGAGCCATCGTGGCCGGTGTTCATTGCCTGCACGAGCGCGAGAACTTCGTCACCGCGAACCTCGCCGACCACGATCCGGTCGGGCCGCAGCCGGAGTGAGGTTCTCACCAGCTGGGCCAAGTCAATTGGGGGAGGGCCGTCAACCATCTGCTGGCGGGCCTCGAGGCGAACCGCGTGGGCTGCTGTCACTGGAAGCTCCGTTGTGTCTTCCACAATCACGAGCCGCTCCGCAGTGGGTATCGAAGCAAGTAGTGCGGCGACCAGCGACGTCTTGCCCGACGATGTCGCTCCACTGACAACGATGTTGCATCTGTGGTCGAGCACCGCGCGACACACCGCGCCTCCAGCGTCGTTGGTGAATTCAGTGAGGCGACGGACATCGTTCGCGAATCGACGGATGCACAGCGTTGGTCCTTCTACCGCTACCGGAGGGAGCACGGCGCAGACGCGGGCGCCGTCGGGTAGCCGGGCATCGACGATTGGGGAGGAGCGATCAACTCGTCGCCCGATGGGTGCAAGGACGCGTTCGATCAGTAGGTCGACGCGGTCGGTGGTGAGTGAGCCGACGTGTTCGAGATTCCCGGCCCGTTCGATCCAGATTTCGCGGCCCGCGTTGACCATCACTTCGTCAATCTGCGGGTCGTGGAGGAAACGGTCGAGTTCCCCGAGACCGTTCAGTCGAGCAACTGCTTGCTCGGCGATGTCGGCCTGTTGGTCCGCAGTATGTAGCGGAGCGAGTCGGCGAACCTCGGCATCAACGATCTCGCGGATATCGCCGTGCACGTTGGCAACCCGTTTGCAGACGTCGAACACGATTTCTTGGTCACCGCGACTGTCGTTGTTAGAGACGGCCGCGTTCGCCGGCGCTGGAGGTCGGGAGGCGGAGGTGAACCTCATGCAGCGGCCCGGCGGAGTTCACGCTCGATCACCCGTGGCAGCCGGTTGGTCAATAGCCCGGCATCGACTGCTCGTGACACCGCCGGATCGATGCTGACGGTTGCCACTACAGGCGCGCGGAGTGCGTGCTCAATGTCGCGTTGGGCCAAGCTGTGGCCAACTTCATTGACGAGGACCACGCCCGTCGGGCGTACCTCGGATTGGGTCGCCCGCCGCAACGCCAGATAGCACGGTCGCGTAACCAGCAACGTGCGATCGGCGGCATCGAGCAACGTGGTGTTTGGTTCGCCGGTCCCCGCATCGATGGTGACTTCACCGCCTCGACCTCCCGCCCATTCGGTCAGCCATTGTGCGAGTTCCGTCCAGCGCCGTTCGCCTGCACTTGTGCTGACCGCGGCAGTGGTGGTGGCAAGGAGTGTGGCGTTGCCGTTGAGGTGCTGCCCCTGACCCTGGCGAGTCTTCGACATCGAAATCGGCCGCGACTCGTTGTGGCAGGGCAGCAGCCAGCACGTGTCACTAATTTCGATCAGTAGATCGGTGAGGTGGCTGGGAGGCGCTTGGCTGGCGACCCACTCAATGACACCGGGCCGGTCGGGGTCTGGAAGCCCAAGCACGGTCGGGATTTCGCCATCCAGATCTACGAGCAGTGACGGGCGCTTTGAACTAAGCGCAAGTGCAGTCGCAACGACTGTGGTTCCGCTGCCGCCTTTGGCGGCCCAGCAGAGAGTGACCATGAGATTCCCCCATCTGGCCGGTGGCCTTGGGCGGGTTCATGGGGGAAGTCGGTAATCGGCAGGGTATCGGCGAACGCCTCTGCCACAACATTGGCCGCGAAGGCGGCAGTAGGGTGCTCAGCGGAGGTGTCTGGGTACCTGGTGGGCTCCACCGCCTTCAAAGCGGCTGGGACGGGCGATCCCCGTCCGGCGGGTTCGATTCCCGTCCACCTCCGCCAATCAAACGAATGGGGTCAGACCCCATTCGTTTGATTGGGAGGCGACAAAGGTCACATAACGCTCCGACGTTAGTCAGCGCCCGGCGAGTGCATAATTATCTTATGTATTCTTTGGCGGATCGTGAGAAGCCTATTTCCGAGGGTTTGGTGTCGGTGATGTTCCGGTTGCCAGCCGTTGTCAGGAAGATCAATCCTCCAGGAAAGGGGGAGTCTGCCAGGTTCGCGACGATGCAAACCCTGGAGAGCGGAGGCGAGATTCGGATCACCGATCTCGCTCAGCGTCACGGGGTAACCCAGCCCGGAATGTCACAGCTCGTTGATCGGCTCGTTGAGGCTGGTGACGCGGTTCGTAAGCGTGACGACTTCGATCGCCGGGCAGTCGTTGTCGAGCTCACCGATCAGGGACGCCAGACTCTGCACGACCGAATCTCGGTGGCCGCTGATGCCCTCGACCACCTCCTCGACCGACTCACCGAGAGCGAGCGGGCCGCGATTGATAGCGCCTTGCCGGCGCTGCAGAAGTTGACCTCATGGACGCACCTAGAAGATGGAGATGCCGCCGCGCATGTTTGAAGGATCGAAATACGGTCGTAAGGCAGATAGTGAAGAGCGCTCCTTTGCAACCTCACTGCTGGGAAGGCGAGCGATGATCGATCCGGGCAATGCCCGGCTCTGGTTCGCGACGGCGCTGGTCTTCAGCTCCTTTGCCGCGGTGGTCGCCACATGGGCGTTTGCCCACGCCACCAATCAGTTGGAGCTAACGGTCCTTGTACCGAACGCGCCTGGTGGAAAGGTCACTGTCGTCAGCCATCAGATGGCAATGATGATCGGCGGAATGTCGGCGTTCGTGATGCTGATGGTCCCGCTGCCGAGCGCGCCGCGGCTACGAGCGATGTTGATGTCGGCGATGCCACCGATGCTGATCGTCGGGCTCGGGCTGGGGTCACTGGTCGGTGACAACAAGGCTCTCGGGATCATGGTGCTGTGTCTGACCGCGACCGTCCTGGTCCTCCTGCAACGGGTGCCCCCGACATTGCTGCTTGGCTATCCGGTCTTTTTCGGGCTCTTCCTGGCGATCTTTATCAAGCTGCCATCGGGACAACTTCCTTGGGTGGCCGCAATCGTTGGTGTGGCGTCAATAACTTGTATTGTCTTCAGCATTCTGGTGTTCAGGCCTCATCCTGAAAGGAATCTGAGACGGATTCGGCGCGCCTTCGATCGAGCCGAGGATGAGGCAATCGAGGCCGCCATTCGGCTGCTGCGCGCCGAGCTGGTCGATGGTTCTTCGCCCGATCTGCAGCACGCCGCTGAGACACTTACTCGCCTCAATGAAGTCGCGCTGATGGTTGACGTCAACCTCGCGGATTCCGGCCTGAAACTTGACCAAGAAGTTGTTGATCAGCTTCACCATCAGGTGTTCGACCGTGAGGCGAGCGTGCACGCAGTAGTTCGCGCATCAGCGGACGCACTGCGCGCTGGTGTGCCGCTCGACGACCGTGCTCGGACCGCCAACGTGCTGACGAAGTTTCGTTCCAGCGCACGCGAGCAGGCCCGAGAGCTGGCTGAGACCGATCTCAAAGACAGTTCGAAACAGCTTGGATCGGCTTCTCCTGAGAATCAGGCGATACTTCGGGCTAGGTACCATGCCGCGGTCGTCGTACTTGAGATGGTGATGCCCCTCACGAGCCCTGATGTTGGAGCATTTGCCACCCCGTCTTTCAGGCCTGCTGTACTTGCCCCAGGTGGCGCCCTAGCAGGTTCTGGCCCCGCTGCGGCGAGCGCTCTGGAGCCTCGGCGTAACAGCTTGGCAGTTCGGATCATGCCGCCGGTGATCGCGGCGCGGGCGCTGCGGATGTTGATCGCGACCGGACTCGCCTCCGCTATGGGCGCAGCGATATCACCGACACGTTGGTACTGGGCTTTCTTCACCGCCTTCGCGGTGATGGCGGCCGCAAATACCGCAGCCGAGCATGTTCGGACAAGTATCGAGCGTGCGATTGGGACCGCGATCGGAGTCGCGGTTGGTATCGGAATTGCCCACGTGCTGTCTGATCATCTAGCAATTGCCTTCGTCTCGATCTTTGTTTCGATGGGCGTTGCGTTCTACTACCGGCAGCCATCAAGCTTGTTGAACACAATGGCGATCACGATCATGGTCAGCCAGCTCTACTTGTTGCTTGGGAGCTATACCGATCGTGTGCTGTTGACGCGCATGACCGAGACACTGTTGGGAGCGACAATCGCAATTGGCGTTTCACTAACAGTGTTCCGCGTGCGAACGTCGACCGTCGCGACGCATGCGATCAAGGCCCATCTGGCCGCGTTCGACCAGGTGATCGAGAACACCATTGATCATGTTGCCGGTGGTCGACCGTCGACCGAGTTGAGGAGTGACGTCCGTGCGCTGCAAGACGCGCACCAGCAGCTGCGAAAGACGGTTGTGCCGTCGTCGGCGATGTTCCAGCGTTACGCACACGGAACTACTCGCGATCAGCTGATCCTCCTCGGAATCTTGACTCACGATGCGGCGAATATCGCACGCCGCGGGACGACCGCGGACCCTCTTGACAATGATCAGCGACGTGAACTCCGCAACGTCGG
>JAHRVJ010000159.1 GCA_019090765.1 Ilumatobacteraceae bacterium | reverse complement strand
TCGCGACCTGGCCGCCCGACCCCAGGCCCCTCCACAATTGATCTGCCGGAGGAGTCGCCAGCGCTAGTCGACTTTCTCACTGACGACTTCAGCCTCACGCAGGAGAGCCTCCCCGCGACCTTGCTGGACCTGGCGGCCCGCCGGTGGCTGTTGGTCGAGGAAGTGGCGGGGGGCAACGTGATCATTCGCCTTCGGCGCCGGGAGCCCGACAATCAGTTGGCACCCTACGAACGAAGACTGCTCGACCACGTCCGTGCTCTAGAGGTCGATGGGGTGATCCCCGCGGAGGCGATCACCACCGGACATTCCGCGGCATCCTCACGATGGTGGCGAGATTTCCGTCGCGAGGTCGTCGCAGAGGCCCAGCAACGCGGCCTCAGCCGCGACAAGTGGACTCTGTCGAGGATCGCATCTATGTGGATTGGCGTCTTCGTCGCTGGCATCTTTCTGTGGCTTGCCGACGAGAGCGGTGAGCCAGCCGAAGTGGGTGAGCTTCCGGGCGCAGCGAAGTGGGTGTGGATCGTTTCCATTCTCGCCGTGGTGGTGATGGCAGCATGGTTGGCGTTCCTGCTTGATCGTGACGTGCAACGTGACACCGAGGACGGGCTCAAGGCAGCGTCACGCTGGCTCGGCGTCCGCGACTACCTCGGTACCTATGGGGACTTTGGCGAGAAACCGGCTGCGTCAGTTGTGCTCTGGGAACGCCAACTCGCGTACGCAGTGGCCCTCGGTCTTGCCCCGCTGGCACGCGATCAGCTTCCCCTTGGCGAGGAGGATCACCGTCACGCGTGGAGCCGTGCTTCGGGTCGATGGCGTCAGGTGCAAGTGCGCTACCCCTGGTTTCGTCCGGGCTATGGCCAGTCCCCAGCGCTGGCTGTCCTTGGTGCGTTTGTTGGAGGAGCCTTCGCCGTGGCGGTCCTCGTATTGACGACGCGATACGTGCAAGACCGCGACGAAGCCGTTGACGATTTGACGCGTGGCGCTTCGCAATTAGTCGACGCGGCGGCGTTGTCCTTGGCCGCGATTGCAGCCCTCGCGCTGATATGGAACTCAATCAAGGCGTACTTCGCGGTCAGGGATCTGTTCAGCACCGCGATGGCCGACGGTATCGCGATTCGATGCAGAGTCAGACGAGGTTCGGTCGGGCTGCATCCCGAGCCTGACCCGAGTTCAGACGACGAGACCCGCCAGCGCTACTTCTTGGCCTTCGATACGGGCAAACAAGACGTTGTCGTGGCCTGGCGGGTACGCCGCCAGATATACCAATCGCTGCATCAGGGGGAGCGCTACAACGTAGAAGTCACGCCCCGGCTTCGTTATGTGCGCTCGGTAGCTCCGCCGCCAGCTTGAAGCACAGCCGCGAATACCGGTCAGTTTCAGTCGGCGCTAATGACGACTGGAAAACTGCTCCGTTCGGCGGGGTCTGGCGGGTTGTCGAAGGGCCGGATGTACCAGAGTTCGATCGTCGTGTTACCGCCGCCGACGGACCGAAACGTCAATTGCTGCTCGCCAGGTGCGCCCGCGGTGTCAGTCTCCGGAGCGATGTAATCGTCATCGACCAGCGTTAAGAGGCTGTCGTCCAGCGGATGTTCGAGCTGCCACGAATACCCCGTGGTCACGTTGGACTCCAACGTGACTGTGAACTCATCGCCAACATCCACCTCGAACTCGGTGTCGTTCGGGGTGATCTCCGTCGATGCGCTATCACTCCCACAGGCACCTAAGACAGAGATACTCAGAACCGCCGCGGCCAAGCCGAATCGAAGTCTTGATGAGCGGGCCACAACATGGAGCATTGTCCAACTGTAGAGAGTTTTTCGCCAATGTTGGCGGACGGCGATCGGTCAACCCGCGGGCATCTATCGAGGCCGGCACCGAACCAGCACGGCCTGATCGGCGGGGGAGCCCTTGGTCTCGTCGGCGAACAGGCGCGCAGTCTTCGGGTAGCGCTCTAGGTAGGCGTCGAGCATGGGTTGAATCGTCTCAGGATCTTCCTTACCGATCACGGTGTGGGCCGTCATAGTTAGCCATTCGCGCTTGATCAATACCTCGATGTCGCCTTCAGTCTTGAAGTTCTTCCACCAGTTCTTTGACTCTGGTCGAGCGACAAGGATGATCAGGTCATCGCCAGCCCAGGCGTATTGGGTCGGCGTGGTGAATTGTGTTCCGGAACGCCGACCGGTGTACCGAATCAAGTCAGTGGTACCCGACATCAGCCGATGGAATGGCGAATTCAGTAGTCCGGCAACGATGGAGTTTCCGAAGCTCATGGTTCAAGTTTGCGCCCAGCGCGGCATGTCCCATAGGGCACTTGGTCCCAGCGGTCGTTGGCATCGCCTCGTCGTCGCCGCACACCCATTGCCAATCGCCACAACTACACACCAGGAGACATGACCTATGGCTGACGAGCCATCGATCGAGCTGGAGATCGAAGTCGAAGGCACGCCTGAGGAGGTCTGGCGCGCGATTGCCACTGGCCCGGGCATCTCATCTTGGTATGTGCCCCACACCGTCGAGGGGGATGGTCCGCTCGAGGTTTCAATCTGGGCGTACCTCTACGGAGCTGACGGGGCGGCCGCCGTAGAACGCGACGGGGCGCTTTGGCGCGAATGGCTGACCGAACGTTCGCCGAAAGAGTGAGGCCGCGGTCTCCCTAGCCGCCCTCAGCAGCTTTGATCGCCGCCCGGTCGGCCAGGCTCGGGTCGCCAAGGCTTACGTCGGCAGGGAGCTCAACGTGTAGGTCGTCACCGCCGTCGACCTGTGCAACGCCATCAAGTAGTGTGATGTCGAGCACGTGGCCGCCAACGGTTCGATCGTCGGAAATGAAGTGGTAGTGGTGCCCGGGGACATCGACGCCGGCGACTGCGTCGGGGAACCGGAACCCGACGACGGTTCCCGTGGCCGAATTCACTGCCCACTCGGTCTGGTGTTTGGTGACCTCGGTGAGCGAGGGGTAGGGATGCCGCTGACCGTGCACGCTTCGCAGCCGGAGGTCGCTGAACTCGCCGGTGACCCGGATGGCCAACACGCTCAGGTGGCGTGGTGCAAGATCATCGAGATGTTGGTGGAGGGCCGCCAAGTCGTGGGGGCCTGACAGCTCAGTGTGGGCAACAGGGTCGAACCGACAGACGACGGCAAAGGGTGTGCGGACGTCGTTGGTAACGGAGTGAACGTTGCCGCTGCCATCGACGACATGGGCAACACCGTCGACGATGATCATTTCACCGTCGAGATGTTGGATCGTGCCGATTCCGAGATCACCATGGGCGAGCAGTTCGCCGACTGTTGCATCGCCCCCGAAGTGCCCGTCCATCAGTGCGTTGAGCGTGCCGACCTGAAATGCGGTGTGCGACAGCTCAGAGTCGTTGGCAAACGCCGACCGATCCATCGCCCGCAGATGAAGCGCGCCGATCAGCCGATCGTCGATCAGGTCCCGTGTCATGCGGCAAACGATAGATGAGCCAAGAGCAACGGCAAGCGAACACGCTGCCAGGTAACTTCACCGGGTGCAGCTGCTTTCGTATCTGACGCCAGGGTTTCCGCAGACACTTTTCGAAGCTCTCGGTGCCGTCATTGGCGCTGAAGTCAGTTTCGACGAACGGCTTTCCGGACCAGCGCCGGGGATCAACCCGTTCAAGGATGGAACCACCGACTTGGGGTGGATCTGTTCGACCTCATACGTCGAGTTGGCGACCCGCGGCAGCGACCCGACGATTCGGCTCGTCGGAGTGGCCTGGGTTCCCGACGACCCTGACGTCGATGGCCGGCCGGTCTACTTCGGTGACATCGTTACCCGCCAACACTCGGCCATCAAGACTTTCGCCGACCTCGAAGGAAGGCGTGTCGGCTGCAACGACCCGGTGAGCCTTAGCGGACATCACGCACTTCGGTTCGCGGCGCGCGAGCGTGGCTATGATGCCGATTCCTTTGCTGAACTTGTGTTTACCGGTGCCCACCAACGTTCGCTTGAGCTTGTTCTCAGCGGCGACCTCGATGCAGCTGTGATTGATTCAGTCGTTCGCACCAGGAGAGCTCGGGTCGATCAGCGGGTGCGTGACCTGGCGATCGTGGAACGTCTCGGACCATGGCCGGTACAACCGCTGGTGGCCCGCGCAGACATGGACGACTCCGACATTGAGAGTATTCGCCGATCATTGCTCGAGGCGGCGGGCCGGCCCGACATCAGGCGCGAACTAACTCTGGCGTCGTTGGCGGGACTTGTCCAGGTTGGCCCCGATCACTATCGCTCCGTCGGATTGGCGATGCAGTCTGCGGGCTCGCTCTAGCCGCCAGGACGTTCGGCCCTGGTTATCGACCACTCCTATGGCGGGATAATTGAGTCGTGGCTGAGGTGAATACCCCAATGGATGTGGAGCGACCGGCGATCTTGGTGGCCACAGAGGTGCTGAAGGTCTTTCGCTCGGCGGCTGAGAACGTAGTGGCGCTGCAGAACGTGTCACTAACTGTTGCCCAGGGGGAGTTCGTATCGGTAACGGGCCCGTCTGGTTCAGGAAAGACGACACTGCTGAACTGTTTATCTGGGCTCGATGATATTGACGGCGGCTCCGTTCTCGTTGAGGGCGCCGATATCCACAAGTTGTCGGATCATGAGAGAACGCTGCGGCGAGCGGCGACAATGGGCTTTGTCTTCCAGGCTTTCAACTTGATTCCCGTGTTCAACGTCACCGAGAACGTCGAACTCCCGCTCATCTTGTCGGGGGTGCCACCAGGTGAGGCGGAGCAACGGGCGAAGGAAACGTTGCAGCGGGTGGGATTGGGTCATCGCCTCACTCGTCGACCATCAGAACTGTCTGGTGGCGAGCAGCAGCGAGTGGCAATCGCCCGGGCGCTCACCGGGAGGCCGCGTATTGTTTGGGCGGATGAGCCGACGGGCAACCTTGACTCTGAGACTGCCGCTCAGGTAGTCGAACTGTTGCGGGAGCTTCATCAGGAGGGTCTCACGCTGATGCTCGTGACACACGATGAGGGACTCGCGAGCACCGCGGATCGTCGGATTCGCATGCGCGACGGGCAGATCGTCGACGAGGAGTAGTAGCAGTGCGTTATGACTCGGGGTGCCGGGTGAGTGCGAAATGAATCTGATTTCAGTTATTGCCCTAGTTCTGTTCACCGTGCCGTTCCTTGCGACCCTTCGTCGCGATTGGGTTATTCGGAGGCTGGCACTTCGTAACATCGGCCGGCGTCCGGTGGAGTCGATGCTGCTCATTCTGGGAGCGCTCTTCGGCACGGCGATCATCACTGCGTCATTTGTGGTCGGGGACACACTCGACTCCTCGATTCGATCGTCAGCGTTCAGTGAGTTGGGAGAGATCGACGAAGTTGTCACGACCCGGGACCCCACTGTGCACGCTCAGCTTGCTGAACGCCTTGGATTGCTGGACGAAGTTGATGGTGTAGATGGCGCCCTCTCATTGCTGACCGTGCCTGCATCAGTGCAGAACACCTCAGTAGCTGGTGAGGTGTTCATCTCCAGTGCGAAGATCATCGAGGTCGACTTCGACTCGGTGGAGGAGTTCGGCTCCGACCCGAAGGCGAGTGGCTTGGAAGGTGAGACCCCAGGGCCCGAGAACGCGGTGATTAGTGAGTACCTGGCCGATGAGTTGGATGCAGCGGTGGGCGATGAGATTGTGGTGTACGTGCTTGGCCAAGAGCTTCAGCTGACGGTCGACGAGATAGTTGAACAAAGGGGAATCGCCGGGCTCAGCCTCGGGGCGTTTGACCTCGGCCGGAATCTCTTCCTCGCCCCGGGGACCGTCGATGGTCTAGTGGCCGAATCTGATGTGGGGGCCGCTGCCCTTTCGATCGAGCGCTCAGTTGTTGTCTCAAATCAGGGTGACGTGCTCGGCGGAGCCGGGCTGTCCGACGACGTTGCCGCGGCGATGGAAGTGCAGGTGGTCGATTTGGGGCCGGTCGTGCGACCGGTAAAGGCCGAACTGGTGGCTACCGCGGAACAGACCAGTGCCGAACTGGGAGACCTCTTCTTCGCCATGGGAGCCTTCGGAGGCTTGGCCGGAGTGCTGCTTGTGGTGAACCTCTTCGTGATGCTGGCCGAGGAGCGCAAGGTGCAGTTGGGAATGTTCCGCGCACTCGGAATGACCCAGGGCGCCCTGGTGCGCGCGTTCTCGGTGGAGGGCTGGCTCTATGGCATGATCGCTGCCACGTTGGGTGCCATGGCAGGGTTGGGGCTGGGGCGAGCGATTGTGAGCCTTGTGTCCCGCTCGATCGATGAACTCGGCAGCGGAATTGGCCTTGAGCTGGCCTTCGCCTTCGACTGGGCGAGTGTCAGAGATGGATTCCTATTAGGTCTTGCCGTGTCAACGGCCACAGTGTTCGTAGCCGGTATCCGTTTCGCTCGCGTCAATGTCATCAGTGCGATTCGGGACCTCCCGGCCCCGCGCCGCACTGCTCCGTCACAGTGGATTCCCGTCGCCGCCGCTGTTGGACTGTTCGGTGGCGTTGGCTGGTCGGTCTACGCATTCGTTACTGATGACGCTGTCGGCATCGTGATCGGACCGATTTTAGCTGCGATGGGTGTCACCGGGCTGCTCGTCAGGTTCGTGTCGGCCCGGATAGTTGGCACCGCGTTGGCCGCGGCATCGATGATCTGGGCAATGGTCGCGATTCGCGTCGTGGTGGAGGGCGTCGAGGATCCCGGCGTGAACGTGTTTGTTGTCCAGGGAGTTGTGCTCACTGCATCCGCGGTGGTGTTGGTATCACTTCACCAGCACCACCTGGGCTCGCTTGCACGTTCGCAGCTGCGTGGGCCACGTTCGATGGTGTTGTCGTTGGGTGTGGCTTACCCCCTATCGCGACCCGTCAGGACCGCTCTAACCGTCGGGATGTATGCGCTGGTCGTGTTCACCCTCACGTTCATCACCGTGCTCTCTGGGATCTTCGACAATCAGCTTGACGAGACGGCCGCCGAATTGTCCGGCGGATCAGACATCGTGGTGAGTTCCGTAACCGGAAACCCAATACCTATCGACGAGATTGCAGCCCACGGGGATGTCTTGGCGGTGGCGCCCTTAGTACAGCAGCCGATCCTGATCGTCGACCCGGCAGATCCGACTGCCGACCCTGTCATCTGGTTTGCTACAGCATTCGACGAACAGCTTGTCGAGATTGGTGCCCCAGAGCTTCGGGCTTGGGGTGGCTACGAGGCCGATGAGGACGTGTATCGGGCCGTACTCGAGGACGAGAATCTCGCCATTATCGACCCCTTACTAGCCGCGACCTTGGTTGATGCGGTCGGTCGAGTCGAGATCGGGTCAAACCTCACACTGGTCGACCCGGTGAGCGGCACAGTGCGAACCGTGGAGATAGTTGCGACCTCGCCGACCGATCTTGTGCTCAACGGACTACTTGTCGGTTCACCGATCTCCCCGCCAGAACTGCAGGCTCCGCCGACCCGAGCGTTCGTAGCCGTCAGCCCAAGTGTCGCGGATCCGGAACTGCTTGCCGCGGAACTGTCCCAGGAGTACGCGATAGACGGAGTCGAGGCCGAAACGATCCAGTCGATCGTCGATCGGGCATCGAACGCTCAGTCGCAGTTCTTCGAACTGGCGCGGGGCTATCTTGCCCTCGGAATGGTGGTCGGGGTTGCTGGCCTCGGCGTTGTTCTCGTACGGGCAGTACGCGAGCGACGACGACAAGTCGGTGTGCTTCGTTCGCTTGGTCTGTTATCCGGACCGATCGGCTGGAGCTTCATTGTCGAGGCGGCT
>JAHRVJ010000158.1 GCA_019090765.1 Ilumatobacteraceae bacterium | reverse complement strand
CGACTCATCCGGCGCTTCAAACTCCATCGGCTCAAACTCGGTGCTCATCAGCATTCCTCCCAGGTCGCGAGACAACAATCAGCATATAGACGCTCGAGAGGGCGCTTTGGTTCCGTTCGAACCACAATTTCGCGATGGGCATCGGGAATAGTTCCGTGAGCTGACCGTTGACACTGGCATGCCCGCAACCGCGCCACGCGAAACTAACCTCCAGATCAACTTCTACTGGCGGCCCGGTTGCGGCTTCTGCGCGATGCTGCGCCGAAAGCTCGACAAACTTGGAATCGAGCGAGTCGAGCACAACATTTGGGACGAGCCCGAAAGTGCATCAGTAGTTCGCAACTACGCCAACGGCAACGAAACCGTTCCAACCGTAGTGATCGGGGACACAGGGTTTGTCAATCCGTCCGCTAAGGAACTCGTTAGCTACCTCACCGAGCATCAGCCTCAGCTGCTGCCCGCTGACTTCGAATCCCCACAGCCCAGTGTCGCTGCCCGCGTGGCCAATCGCGTACTTGGTAACTGACCGGACATCCCGGAAGCATCTCCATCAGCAATTGAAAGGTACTGTCGAGTCCATGAACGATCCGCGCCTTGAAGGGACCGAAATCGCCGATTCGGTCCTAGATCTAATCGGCAATACCCCGCTTGTGCGGATGAAGCGCATCAGCGAGCTCGAGGGAATCGAGTGTGTACTTGCGCTCAAAGCTGAGACCACCAATCCCGGCGGGTCATCGAAGGACCGTCCGGCCCTCGAAATGGTCCTGACTGCTGAACGCGAGGGCCTACTCAAGCCCGGCGGAACCATCGTTGAGCCCACCAGTGGCAACACCGGGGTCGGCCTAGCGATTGTCGCAGCGCAGCGCGGGTACTCATGCGTATTCGTAATGACCGACAAGGTCGCGCCCGAAAAGGTCTCCCTGCTCAAGGCATACGGGGCCGAGGTCGTCGTCTGTCCCGTGGCGGTCGAGCCTGACGACCCCGAGAGCTACTACAGCGTTGCCGAACGGCTCACGAATGAGCTCAACGCGTTCCGTCCAGATCAGTATTCCAACCCCGCAAATCCCCAATCTCACTTCAACACCACCGGTCCTGAACTCTGGGATCAAACAGCTGGGAGGATCACCCACTTCGTCGCTGGCGCCGGCACCTGCGGTTCGATCACCGGCGTGGCTCGCTATTTGAAGTCGAAGAACCCGGACATCAAGATCATCGCCGCCGACCCCGAGGGCTCGGTGTATTCCGGTGGCTCTGGACGCCCCTACCTCGTCGAAGGAGTCGGCGAAGACTTCTTCCCCGCGGCCTGGGAGCCCGAACTGCTCGACGAAATCATCCCGATCAGCGACGAGGAGAGCTTCCTCACTGCCCGCCATGTGAGCGAGAGCGAAGGCATCCTGATCGGCGGTTCGGGCGGGATGGCGGTTGCCGCCGCAGTCAAGGTGGCGAAGGCAGCCAAACCCGACGACATCGTGGTTGTGTTCAACCCCGACTCAGGCCGCGGCTACCTCTCACGGGTTTTCGACGACGCCTGGATGGCCAACTTTGGGTTCATCCGCGAATGCGACCAATGTGTCGGCGAGGTGCTCGACACCCGTCTTGCCGACATCGAGAGCTTGCTGTACGTCAATCCAGATCAGCTCGTATCGGAAGCAATCGACCTGATGCGCACCAACGGCGTTAGCCAACTTCCGGTGTGCAAGAACACGCCTCCTTTTGCAGCCGCCGAGGTTTCCGGCTCCGTCGACGAACTCGAACTGATGGAAGCCATACACGGCGACCCCGACGTAACGTCGACGACCGTCGACAAGGTGATGGGAGCCAAGCTGCCGACTATTGGTGTCGGCCAGAAGTTGGAGCGAGCAGTAGAGATGCTCGAGTCGGCGCCCGCGCTTCTCGTGCTCTCGGGAGGTCGCCCGCTGAGTGTGCTAACCCGCACCGACGTATTGACCTATTTCACATCCAATGCCAACACCTCCAACCCCAACACCTCGAAAGGGTCACAGAATGGATGACGCCGACCAGACTGTTGCGCATTCGTTTGCAACCCGGGCCATTCATGCTGGCCAAGAACCCGAGCCCACAACTGGAGCAGTTGTCACCCCGATCTCACTCTCCACCACCTTCGCCCAAGACGGCGTAGGCGGTCATAAAGGGTTCGAGTACTCACGGTCGGGTAACCCCACCAGGGCCGCGCTCGAAACTCAGGTGGCATCCTTGGAGCAAGCCACCCACGGGCTGGCCTTCGCCAGTGGTCTCGCAGCCGAAGACAACATTCTCCGGCTATTGCGGCCCGGCCAGCGAACGCTGCTGGGCAACGACGCCTACGGTGGCACGTTCCGGCTGATCGCCAAAGTATGGAGCCCGCTTGGATTCCCCTGGTCAGCGGTCGATCTCACCGACATCGACGCGCTGGCCCGCGACTGGCCCGACGACGTGGGCATGGTTTGGCTTGAAACACCGACCAATCCGTTGCTCACCTGCTTCGACATCGAAGCAATCGCGGCGATCGCTCACGAACACGACGCGATCGTCGTGGTCGACAACACCTTCGCCACCCCGTATCTGCAACAGCCGCTGACGCTCGGCGCCGACATTGTCGTCCACTCGGCCACGAAGTATCTCGGTGGGCACAGCGACGTGGTCGGAGGATTCGTTGCAGTCAACGACAACGATCTCGCTGAACGCTTGCTGTTCACTCAAAACGCGGCCGGGGCTATTCCCTCACCGTTCGACTGCTATCTGGTGCTTCGTGGTGTCAAAACTCTGGCTGTGCGGATGGACCGGCATTGCGAAAACGCTCGCGCTGTAGTCGACATCCTGGCTGGCCACCGGGCCGTCGAGCGGGTTCTGTACCCGCAACTCCCCGACCACCCCGGCCACGCCGCTGCAGCCAAGCAGATGAGCGACTTCGGCGGCATGGTGTCGTTCACGCTGACCGCCGGGCGAGAAGCCGCAATGACCGTGGCCGACTCGACAGAAATCTTCACTCTTGCCGAGTCACTCGGCGCAGTTGAAAGCCTCATTGAACACCCCGGCGCAATGACGCACGCGTCGGCGGCCGGATCTCCCCTTGAAGTCCCCGACAACCTCGTCCGCCTGTCGGTCGGGATCGAAGATGCAACGGACCTGGTCAACGACCTCGCACAGGCCCTAGATCGGATCTGATGACAGCCACAGAAACTCCGCGCCAGCCCATCATCATTGCCGCCAACCGGCTGCCCGTGATGCGTACCGACGACGGTTGGGCACCAAGCCCGGGCGGCCTAGTTCGCGCCCTGCTCCCAATGTTGCGCGACAGCGGCGGTACCTGGGTCGGCTGGACCGGTGAGCCTGACGACGCTGCTGAGCCATTCAGCGTCGAAGGAGTCGACCTCCAACCCGTGGCCATCAGCGCCGAAGAAGTTGGGCTCTACTACGAGGGGTTTTCGAACGACGGGCTCTGGCCGCTGTATCACGATGCGCTACGCGAGTCGACCTACGACAGCGACCAGTGGGATGCTTACGTCGCCGTTAATCAGCGCTTCGCCGATGCGCTTGCCGCGACTGCGGAGCCGAATTCGATCGTTTGGATCCACGACTACCAGCTCCAACTCGTTCCCAAGATGCTCCGCGAACAGCGCGACGACCTCACCATTGGTTTCTTTCTCCATATCCCGTTCCCGCCATTCGAGCTGTTCTCACGACTTCCCTGGCGTTCCGAAATCGTAGAGGGGTTGCTTGGTTGTGACCTGTTGGGGTTCCAGCGGCCGATGGGTGCGACCAACTTCATTCGATCGGCTCAGGAGCTGCTTCAGGCCGATGTTCACGACAGAATCATCGAGAACCCAAGCCATCAAACGCTAGTTGGAGTGTTCCCGATCTCGATTGATGTCGCGGAGGTCGAAGAAACCGCGGCTGGTCGCTTAACTCGGCAGCGAATGAGCCAGATCCGAGCTCGGCTCGGCGACCCAGAAGTAGTCCTGCTCGGTGTCGATCGCCTCGACTACACCAAAGGAATCGGGCTCCGACTTGAGGCTTTTGCGGCCTTGCTCGAGTCAGGTGAGCTCGACCCAGAACGCCACGTCATGGTGCAGGTCGCTACGCCCACCAGAGAGGGCGTGGAGCACTACCAAGACGAGCGCCACGAGATCGAGCGCTTGGTCGGCGAGATCAACGGCCGTTACAGCCGCATCGGCCTCCCCGTAGTTCACTACCTCTATCAGACACTCGGGTTCGAAGAACTGATCGCTCTCTACCGCGCTGGCGACGTGATGCTTGTAACGCCGTTCCGCGACGGGATGAACCTCGTCGCGAAGGAGTACGCCGCGGCCCATATCGACGGCGACGGAGTTCTCGTGCTGTCAGAGTTCGCGGGAGCGGCCGACGAACTGACCGACGCAGTCCTCGTAAACCCGCACGACGACAACGCCCTTCAGCAAGCAATCGTGACTGCCGTTGAGATGCACCGTCGCGAACGGCGCGAACGCATGGCTGGCCTCCGCGAACAAATCCAGAAGAGCGACGTCCAAGGGTGGGCCGATCGCTTTCTCAGCCAATTGAACGCCGCCCCCGAGTTGCCGCCGATTGCGAACACGTGACATCACCGATCTCGTGACTAGATACGACGATCCAATCGAGCTCGCCGCGGTGGTCGCCGCGGCAGTGCGCCCCACGTTGATCGGCCTTGACGTCGACGGGGTACTTGCCCCCATCGTCGCCCACGCAGGCGAGGCCCGCCTACTAGAGGGGGTTTCGGAGGCACTGAGCGCGCTCGAAGACGACGAGCAGATACACATCGCAGTCGTCTCCGGGCGCTCCATAGCAGACCTTGATCGATTTGGGTTTAGTCCCGGCATCGCGCTTATCGGAAGCCACGGAATGGAAACGCGCGGTCGCTCGATGCCGCGCCTTTCCCAGGAAGAGATCGATCGCCTGGATGAGCTGTCCAAGCTCACAACAAATGCCGCCGCAGAAGCTGGTAAGGGCGCATGGGTGGAAACAAAGCCAGCCAGCGTGGTCCTTCACGTTCGCGAGGCCGACGCCATCACCAGTGAGAGCGCCATCCAAAGTCTTAGGGCCGCGGCGGCGGCCATTGATGGAACAGCCATCAAAGAGGGAAGCGCTGTGTTGGAGCTGCTGGCACGACCGGCCGACAAGGGCAGTGCGATCACCCTGTACAAGGCCGAACTTGGCGCCGCGACGACCGTGTTTGTCGGCGATGACGTCACTGATGAGGACGCGTTCGCTGCGCTAGGCGATAGTGACATCACCATCAAGGTCGGCGACGCCGTAACTGTCGCCAACTACCGCCTAAACGACCCTCACGATGTGCTTCGGTGGATACGCCAAGTCCACGAGGTATTGCAGACAGGCTGACCGCGGCTATCGATATCACCACAATCGTTCGGCGTCTAGAACAGCACTGATTGCCCCGCCGACGCAACGCGCGGAGTGGCGGTCCATGGAACGTAGTTGTCCATAAACACCCAGGTCCGGCGGTGGATCGCAGAGGGGCCAAAGCCAGCGAGCGCGGCCTTATGAATCGGGCATGGGTACCCCTTGTTCGTATCAAACGACCAGTGCGGGAAATGCTCGGCTTGGTCACGCAT
>JAHRVJ010000157.1 GCA_019090765.1 Ilumatobacteraceae bacterium | reverse complement strand
CGCAGGATCGGGTTGCCGAGCGGGCCCGCGTTGACCTCGTCGAGCTCGAAAGCGTAGGGGTCAGCCACATTTCGCAAGGTAGCCGATGTCGGCCGCAGCGACCGCTCCTGTTCACCTGCCAATTTCGCCGTCGTCGATCGGTGAGCCAGCCAGGCCCCCCAAACCTGTCATGCTTCCAACATGGCTTGGTTGGTCTGCGACGCCCGCGTGCTGGCGTCATTAGAAGTGGCCGCGGACCGAACAGCACGTCGCCGCGGACTGCTCAAGCGCAAGGCACTCGAGGGCGCTCTGCTCATCGAACCATGCCGCTGGATCCATACGATCGGCATGCAGTTCCCAATCGATGCCGCCTATCTTGATGCCGAGGGGATCGTCATCAAGACACTTCATATGAGCCGCCATCGAATAGGAATTCCCGTGTGGCGGTCACGGTCGGTCATTGAGGCCGAAGCTGGCGCGTTCGCTCGATGGGGGCTCCGCGTCGGTGACCAAGTCGAAGTTCGCGACGACCAGACCCCCGGCGACAACTGAGCGAAGATGAGCACACTCTGGCTTGTGGCGACACCTATCGGCAATCTCGCTGACCTACCCCCACGGGCAGTCGACGTTCTCAGTCACGTGGGGCTGATCTGCTGTGAAGACACCCGTCGCACCGGGCTGCTACTACAACACGCGGGCATCCGTGCAAACAGGTTGGCGGTCTGTAACGACCACACGGAGATGAGCCGCATCGACGACGTACTCGGCCTCCTCGGCGAGGGCCGCGACGTGGCAATCGTAAGTGATGCGGGCACGCCCGGCATTTCTGACCCGGGTGAGCGAATCGTCAAGGCCGCAATCGAGGCCGGCTACAACGTTAGTGCCGTACCCGGCCCGAGTGCGGCGATCATGGCACTCACGATCAGTGGGCTCGACGGCGCGCGATTTACATTTGAAGGATTCATCCCGCGCAAGGGAGCTGAGCGGACCGCCCGCCTCGCTGAGATCGCCAGTGAGCACCGGACGATCATCATCTACGAGGCGCCGCACCGCGCCCGCCGAACGCTCACTGATCTACGCGAAGTGTGCGGAGATGATCGAATGGTCGCCGTGACGCGTGAACTCACGAAGCTGCATGAGGAAGTCGCTCGCGGATCGCTCGCTGATATCGACATCGGCAGCCCACGCGGCGAGTACGTGTTCGTACTCGAGGGCGCGACCGCCGAAGACCCCGTGGCCGACGACGAAACCGTTCGCCGCGCACTCCGCGACCAGTTCGCTGCCGGATCCTCAACCCGCGACGCGGCAGCACTTGTGGCGAAACAACTTGTTCGCCCAAAACGTGACGTATACCAAATCGCAATCGCACTCGGAAAGGAACCAGATGAGTGAATATGTCGGCGTCGCCAGCTCCGGGCCAAGCGCGGCGTTCTTTGATCTCGATCGAACCCTAATTTCGGGTTCATCTGCCTTCACTCTCGCTATCCAGGCGCGCAAGGCCGGGATGATCCCCAACCTTGAATTCGTCCGCGATGCTGCGGGCGCGATCACTTTCAAGCTGATGGGGGCAAGCGACGACACCACCAATGAAGTCCGTAACCGAATCCTTAAAGCAGTTGAAGGAATGCGCCAGAGCGACCTACAGGCGCTCAACTCCGAGATTCTCCCGCGGCTGCTGGCCAAGCTTCGCCCCGAAGCGCGCCGCCTTCTCGACCAGCACCGTCGGGCCGGACGCGACACGTTCATCGTTTCAGCCGCGCCACAAGAGATCGTTGAACCGTTGGCCAGATCACTCGGCATGACATCGGGCATTGGCACACGAAGTGTCGTTGTCGATGGTATTTACACCGGCGATCTCGAAGGACCGTTTTGCTATGGCGAAGGCAAGGTCGAGGCGATGACTGAGATCGCGAATTGGAACGGCTACGAACTCGATCAGTGTTACGCCTATAGCGACTCGGCAAGTGACCTTCCGATGCTCGAAGCCGTCGGACATCCGGTTGCTGTAAATCCCGACGGCAAGCTTGAGAGACATGCTCGCCGTAACGGTTGGCCAATCGTGATCTTCAGCCAACAGACAAAGTCCGTCATCCGTCGAACCGCAGCATCAGCGGCAACGATCGGAGTCGCCGGAGCGAGCTTCGCGATCGGTACCGCATTCGGTAGTAGTCGGAAGCCCGCCAAGAGATCGCGCCTCCGCCTCCACTAGTCCCTACCCCAAGAAACTCAGCGCCAGACGAACAGCCCAATACGAACAGAGGGTGGTGCGGCCTGGGGGAACCTCTAACGTGCTGGCGTGACCCGGTTCTACGCGACCACCCCAATTTACTACGTCAACGCCGAACCACACCTTGGCCACGCGTACACCACCATCGTTGGTGATTCGCTCACCCGGTGGCATCGACTACTTGGCGACGAGGTCAAGTTTCTCACCGGTACCGACGAACACGGCCTCAAAATCCAACAGGCAGCCGAAGCCGCCGGGATGAGCCCGCAAGAATTCACCGACTCGATTGCGCCGAAATTCTCTGAGGCCTGGGACCGGCTCAACATTGCAAACGACGACTTCATCCGCACTACGGAACCTCGCCACAAGGCCGCCGTGGTGGAGTTGCTGCAGCGCTGCTACGACGCTGGCGACATCGAACTCGACACCTTTGCGGGCAAGTACTGCGTTGCGTGCGAGGAGTACTACTCCGATGAAGAACTGGGCGACGGCGACCTCTGCCCAATCCATCAACGTCCCGTCGAGTATTTCGAAGAAGAGAACTATTTTTTCCGACTCTCGCGGTTCGAAGATCGCCTCCTCGATTGGTATGCCAAGCACCCCAAGGCGATGACTCCGGAGCATCGTGGGAACGAAGCCATCGGGCTAATCAAGGGTGGGCTACGTGACTTCTCAATCAGCCGCACCTCGCTGGAGTGGGGCATCCCCCTACCGTGGGACTCGAAACATGTCACCTATGTGTGGTTCGACGCACTCACCAACTACCTCGCGGCTATCGGCTTCGGCGACGGCAGCGACGCATACAAAGACTGGTGGCCCGTCGACTACCACCTCATCGGCAAAGACATCGTGCGGCAGCACTGTGTTTATTGGCCCGCGATGCTGCTGTCAGCGGGCGTTGAGCCACCCAACGGCTGGGCCATTGGCGGCTGGTTGCTGAGCGGCGGCGAGAAGATGAGTAAGACCTCCGGAAACGTCATCGACCCGCTCGACACAATCGAGGAGATTGGCCTCGACGGCTTTCGCTACTACGTACTCGCCGAAACTCCCTACGGAACCGACGGCGACTTCACCTGGGAGGGGCTCGTCGGCCGGTACAACAGCGACCTTGCCAACAATCTTGGGAACCTGATGGCGCGTGTCGCCACAGTCGTCGCTAAGAAGTGTGGCGGTATCGGCACCACCCCGAACCCTGACAGCGCTCTGGCTCCCGCGGCAGCAACTGCCTTCGAGGCCACGGCCGCCGGCTGGGACATCGTGCAACCGAGTCGAGCCCTAGATGCGACTTGGCAACTGATCCGGGCGACCAACGCTCACCTCGAAACGAACGAACCTTGGAAGGCCGAACCCGGCCCGGCCGTCGACGCCGTGATGGGCGACGCGCTGGAAGCGCTCCGGATCGTCGCCATCTTGGCCTCACCCGCCATCCCCGACACTGCCCAGGCCATCTGGGAGCGCATCGGGATGCCCGGGAAGGTTCTCGACCAGCGTCTCCCCGCCGCAGCGACCTGGGGGCAGTACACCCCCGGCGAAGCCGTAACCAAGGGTGAATCCCTCTTCCCCCGCATCAAGAGCTAAGGCACACCACCGTGAAGCCGAGCCAACCAGAACAGGCCGGCGCCCAGAGCGCCAGCGACCAAGCCCGGCGCGAGGCCGACCCGGCCCGACCAAGACAAGAACAGTCGTGAGGCCGGGCCAACCAGAGTGGGTCGACTCTCATTGCCATGTCCACGATGAGCAGATCCCAGAAGGCACGGCTGGCGCAATTGCCGCGGCAACGGCGGCCGGCGTCACCACCTTGATCACAGTTGGCTGCGACCGCACCACTTCAATGGCAGCAATCGCCGTCGCCGCGGAACACGACGAAGTTCACGCAACGGTCGGTCTCCACCCGCACGATGCAATCAACGGTGTTGAAACAATCGTCGACCTGCTCGACACCCCGGGAGTTGTCGCGGTCGGAGAGGCCGGCCTCGACTACCACTACGACCACTCACCGCGCGCAGCGCAGCGGCAGGCGTTTGCTGAGCAGATCCAACTGGCCAACGAACGCGAGCTGCCACTCGTGATCCACGCTCGCGAGGCCTGGTCTGACACGTTCGACATTCTCGCCGCGGAGGGAGCACCCGAGCGGACCGTATTTCACTGCTTCACGGGCGGCCCCGATGAGGCAACCCGAGGGCTGGAGATTGGTGCCATGCTGAGCTTCTCAGGCATCGTGACCTTCAAGGGGGCCCCCGAAGTACAGGCAGCAGCCATGTTGTGCCCAGCTGATCGGATACTCGTCGAGACCGACAGCCCATACCTGGCGCCGTTACCCCATCGCGGCAAGCCCAACCGGCCAGCATGGATCCCTCACATCGGTCAGTTCATAGCTGACCTCCGCGATACTCCAGTGGCGTCGATTGCGGCCAGTACGTCGGAAAACGCGCGCCGCTTCTTTGGCCTGTCGATCAGCTGACCCGCCCGCATCTACCCGAATCCCCTAGCCACTCACAGTGACTGCGCAACGGCTTGCCTGGTGGCAGAGGCAATGCGCAGCTACGCTTGATTGGCCTGATCCGAGGCACAGCCCACGGACATAGATCAGCGACCAACCTGAGACTCAAAGTGACCCTCGAACACACCGACCGGCGACGAATATTCATCGCAGCAGCCCTAACGTTGATCGCGCTACCTGCGTTGTGGTGGGCCAACCAATCCGAAAACTCAAGTGCCCCCAACGTAGCTACCGTCGGCGTCGGCGACGTGGCCATTAATGGCGACCCAGAAGGCGAATCGGCCGACGACTCCGTCAACGCCGACCGACCACTTAGCAACTCGCTTCTTCCACCGCGCGAGCCAGCGGGCGTGTCAGAACCAGTCTTCCTCGATGGTCCTTCCGGACAGGTAGGTAGCGGACTAGCCGAAGTGGCCGTTCCCGCTAAGCCACGCGGTGCACAGGTCACTACGACGGCCACCTTCCGCAGTTCACTTTTCAACACCTCAACCTGCATCATCGCGGGCATTGCGAACGGAACGACGATCACTGTCGTCAACCTCGACAACAATCGCGCCACCACCTGCGTCACCACGCTTGCTCCAGCAGGTTCAGGCAATCAACTCGTGCTCCACACCCGCACATTTGCCGAATTGGCTGACTTGACCGACGCCCCGATCCCGGTCGAGATCACTCTGTGACACATTCGCGTCCTGCGATTCGCGAACTCCTCGACTCAAACTCGCT
>JAHRVJ010000156.1 GCA_019090765.1 Ilumatobacteraceae bacterium | reverse complement strand
GAGTCATCGAGCACATCGCGGATGCTTTCGAGATTGCCGGCGTAGGTCAGCGAGTCGTAGATCGTTACCGAATGGTCGGTGGTATCGAGCACGTACCGGACGTAATTAGACCCGATAAATCCGGCAGCTCCGGTCACGAACAGCTTCATGTGATCAAACTTTCTATTGCTAGCGATGCGCTAGACAACTGTTGTCAGGTGCGCATCGGCCAATACGGCCGGCGATTTGCAGGGAGGTCAGCACGCATCGGATTGGCCTGGTCGCGGTCGGACAGGATCGGATCGGCCACTCCCCAGTCGGCGGCGATTGACGCGTCGTCCCACGCCACACCAAGTTCGTCGGCCGGGTTGTAGTAGCCGTCGACTAGGTAAGTGATGACCATGTCGGTGAGTGCCGAGAATCCGTGCGCCACGCCCGGCGGGATATAGACACCGAGGTGGTTTTCGCCCGACAGATCGAGGCAGTGCGTTGCCCCATCGGTTGGCCCACCTTCGCGAAGGTCGTGGAGGACTACGCGCGCCGTTCCGAACGGCACATACCAGTAGTCACTCTGATGGAGGTGATAGTGCAATCCAACCAAAGCGCCTTGTTGTCGGTTGGCCCGGTTGGACTGCAACATCTCGCGCGCCCCCGGAATCCACTCCCGGCGGTATGTCTCGATGAACAGCCCGCGATCATCACCATGAATCGAAGGCTCAACAACGTAGACCCCCGAGATCTGCTCAGATTCAGTCACCTCAGCCATAACCGCTCCTCCTCAATCAAACGAATGGGGTCAGACCCCAATCGCGCGATTCGAATGAAACGTTTGGGGTCTGACCCCATTCGTTTCATTCGATGTCGATCTGGCAGTGGTCGCCGACCATTAGGCGCACTGCTCGTGGTTTGCGTTTGGATCGCGAGACGACGGCGTCGCTGCCGATCAGGCTGTCTTCGAGTCGCGGAATATCGATCACCTGACTACGTTCCATGACGACCGAGTGTTCGATTTCGGAATGGCGCACTTCGCAGTCGGCACCGATTGCACTGAATGGCCCGATGAAGCTGTCGACTACTTGGGTGTTAGCCCCAATCGCCACCGGGCCGCGGATTGTGGAGTTGATTACCTCGGCCCCCGCTTCGATTACAACGCGGCCATCGATGAATGATTCGTCGTCAACCGTGCCGTCAATACGCGGCTCGATCGTTTCGAGAATCAGCCGGTTGGCTTCCAGCAACGGTGTGAGCTTGCCCGTGTCGATCCACCATCCGGTAAGGATCTCGGTGCGTACCCGACGACCTTGGTCGATCAGCCACTGGATGGCATCGGTGATTTCCAGTTCGCCGCGTTCGGATGGGGCGATCGCAGCGACCGCTTCGTGGATCTCACTGTCAAACAGGTACACGCCTACGAGCGCCAGATTCGATGGTGGTTCAGTTGGCTTCTCAACCAAGTGCACAACGTGGCCGTCATCGTCGAGAGAGGCAATACCAAACCGTTGCGGGTCCGAGACTGGTTTCAGCAAGATCTGCGCCGACGGCGGGTGCTCACCATCGCGGGCAGCCGCAAAGGCCCCAACGAATGCCTCAAGATCTTGTTCGAGCAAGTTGTCGCCCAGATACATCACGAAGTCGTCGTCGCCAAGGAAGTCTCGGGCAATCAGCACGCAATGCGCCAAACCGAGCGGCTCGTCTTGGGGAATGTAGGTGACCGATGCCCCGAACCGCGATCCATCCCCCAGATCGGCCATCACTTCTTCTCGAGTGTCACCGACGATCACTCCGAGTTCGGTGATGCCCGCTGCGACCATCGAGTGGATGCCATAGTGCAAGATCGGCGTATTGGCCACCGGGACCAACTGCTTTGCCCGCGTATGAGTAATCGGACGGAGCCGGGTACCGGCACCGCCGGCGAGAATCAGAGCCTTCATTCCGGACGAGAGTCTAGGGGTCGAGCCGCTAATCGACCGGAGGCGGCGGTCCTACGCCGCGGAAGTAGTCGAGAATGATCTCTGCACCGTCGCCGAGCACAAGCACTGCATTGCCATTCTTGGTGACCCCAACCACCGGCAGTTGGTACTTATCGAGACCAATCGAAAATGCCTTACGCAGAGTGCCCGCCGCGGCAATCGGGTCAAGACCAGGATCCATCCGTACCGAGTCACCAGTTGCGGAAATCAACTCTGATGCGATGAAGGGGTCGGATTTCAGCCGGTCGACCGTGGCGTCAGCAATGCTCTGCATCAGGTCCTGTTGCCGCTCGATGCGGCTGAGGTCCGACCGCGGATCTTCCCGCCAAGCTCCATCTCGAAACTCGGTGTAATGACGGCTGCGTGCGTACTGCAATGCTTCAAGACCGTCGAGGCGACGGCAGCCAGGTTGCTGGTCGAGTCCGGTGTTTCCGTCTCGGGTGGCGTACTCGAAACACAACACCACCCCACCGGCGGCGTCGACCAGGTCTTTGAAGCCACTGAAATCGACATCGACCACATGATGAATGGGGATGCCGTACTCCTGGGTGATCGTTGCCGCCAGGACATCGGTGCCATCGCTGTAAGCGGAGTTGATTCGGCTCGAACTGCCACGACCAGCAATGTCCACCCACAGGTCGCGAGGCAGGCTGAGAATCGACGCGCCGTTTCCGTCGGCCTCCTGGCGCAGAATCATGATCGTGTCGGAGCGGCGCCCCTGCACCGCGCTGGTATCGCCGATGCCCCCAAAGTCGGGGTCGTTTGGATTCGCGTTCTCCCGAGTGTCAGACCCAATCAGGAGGTAGTTCTGAGCCGGGCCATCTTGAGCCTGGAGCACCAGCTCAAGACCTTCTATTCGCTCAACATTCGATGTGCGCTCATTCGCCGCATGGATTACTCCGAAGGATCCAATCCCCGCAATAGCGACCGCAAATACCAGCGCGAGCGGAGCCGAGCTCCTTCGCCGTGGACGTGAACGACCAGCGCGTGATGACGCTGGTGCTTCTGCTGACATCGAAGAGACGCTACTGCTGGCCACGACCCCGATGGCGGCACCCCACGATCACGACCTCTACCGGTCACCGTTACCAGTCGGGGGTCCGGCAGCACGAAGGTGGACGATGTCGCCAACATCGAACTTGTGGGTTACGCCCTGCTCATCAGACACCAGCAGTCGACCCCGATTGTCGACGCCCTCAGCGATACCGGTTACGGCGTCTTCGTTGTCTCCGGGCAGTTCAACGCGCACGGATTTTCCGAGAGTCAACAGTCGCTCGCGGTACAGCCCCGAGATGTCATCGGGCAGCGCGTCAAACTCTTCGAGCAACAACGCCAGTACCTCAGCTGGATGCTTCGCTCCCCCAAGCGATGCCGCGCCCTCAGGTGCCCAACCGACGTTTAGTCCGAGTCCGATGACTACGGCATTCGCGTCAAACGAGCGTTGGGCCAAGATCCCGCCGAGCTTGCGGTCATCCAGCAGGATGTCGTTGGGCCACTTGAGCCCAGTGTTCGCGTTGGGCAGCAGCCGGGCAACAGCAGCGACTGCGGCAAGCCCCACCCGCTGGGTAACTTCAGCGGGCACCTCGGGCACTGGCGAACTGACAATCGATACGAGCAGATTGGCCCCCACGGGCGCTTCCCAACGTCGGTCTAGGCGGCCGCGGCCTCTCCTTTGATAGTCAGCGACGAGAACGTCGCGGTCCGCCGCGGTCCCGGCTTCCAGCGCCGCCAGCAGGTCGGCATTAGTGCTGCCGGTCTCCTCGACGTGGGTGACGGCCCAGCCAGATGGCCAAATTGGTTCGGACCAGATGCCTGGAGTCGGTGCCATGCCCTCTACATTGGCACCTGTGCTGAAGAAGATTCTGATCGCCAATAGAGGCGAAATTGCCGTCCGCGTTATCCGTGCCGCTCGCGAGCTGGGGATTTCGACCGTTGCGGTCTATTCCGAGCTCGATCGCGACTCGCTCCACGTTCGCCTTGCCGACGAGGCTTTCGCGCTTGGCGGCCAGACCGCCGCCGAGAGCTACATCAACACCGACGCTGTGCTCAAGGCAATCACCGACAGCGGCGCCGACGCAGTGCACCCCGGTTACGGATTCTTCAGTGAGAACCCCGACTTCGCCCGCGCTGTAATCGACATGGGAGTCGAATTCATCGGCCCGCCACCGTCGGCCATGGACGAGATGTCAGACAAGGTGTCTAGCCGTCTGGCAGCAATTCGCGGTGGCGCCCCAGTTGTTCCGGGCACGACCGAGTTCGCGCAGAGCGCCGATGAGATCCGCGACTTCGGCAATGAAGGCGGCTGGCCCGTCGCGATCAAGGCGGCCTTCGGTGGCGGCGGTCGCGGGATGAAAGTCGTCCACGACCCAGCCGATGTTGACGACGCGATGGCCAGCGCCCAGCGCGAAGCCAAGAGTTTTTTCGGTCGCGACGAGGTGTACGTCGAGCGCTACCTCACGTGGCCTCGCCATGTGGAGATCCAATTGGTTGGTGACAAAGCCGGAAACGTGGTCTGGATCTCAAGCCGCGACTGTTCCGCCCAACGCCGACACCAGAAGCTAATCGAAGAAGCTCCGGCTCCGGGATTGCCTGAGGGCGTTGAAGACGCCATGGGCGAAGCGGCTGTTAAGGCCGCCAGGGCTGTTGGGTACTACGGCGCAGGAACCGTCGAGTTCATCTTCCAAGACGGTGAGTTCTTCTTCTTGGAGATGAATACCCGGCTGCAAGTCGAACACCCGGTCAGCGAAATGATCACCGACATCGACCTCGTCGAGTGGCAGATTCTTGTAGCCGCTGGCGAAGCGCTCCCGATGACACAGGCCGAAGTCGACGACTCTCGCCGCGGACATTCGATCGAAATCCGCATCAACGCGGAGGACGTGGCCGAGGGGCAATTCCTCCCGTCACCCGGACCAATCACAAGGCTCGTACCCCCCGCTGGTTTCGGCGTCAGATTCGACTCGGGTTACCTGTCGGGTGACGAAATCAGCCAGTTCTACGACAACTTGGTCGGCAAGCTGATCGTGTGGGGACGGAGCCGCGAGATCGCCATTTCACGCGCGATTTCGGCCTTGGATGAGCTCATCGTCGAAGGCGTGGCAACGACCATTCCAGCTGATCTTGCCATCTTGCGCCACCCTGATTTCCAAGCCGTGGAGCACTCAACGAAATGGGTGGAAGAGACCCTCGACCTGTCAGATCTCGGCGGAATCGACGGCGCACCAACCGGATCTACGGCCGGCGACTCAGATGAAGATACTGAGCCACTCGTGCGACGCTCGACAACTGTCGAGGTGAACGGCAAACGTTTCGATGTGCAGATGTGGGTGCCCGAGTCACCTGCGGCAGTGGGCGCTCCCGCAGCACCAAAGAAGTCCAAGCGACGTTCTGGGTCCGGTTCGGGTGGCGCTGCAGCTTCTGGATCAGTGGAGGCGCCGATGCAGGGGACGATCGTGAAAGTCCTCGTCGAAGTGGGCCAAACAGTCGAGGCCGGAGCCGGAATCGTGGTGCTCGAAGCAATGAAGATGGAAAACCAGATCAACGCCGAGAAGGCTGGCACCGTTACCGAGATAAAGGTCGCCACTGGCGACACCGTTGGCAGCGGCGACATCCTCGCGGTGGTCGAGTAGCAGCGACCTGATAATTACCCGCTTAGCGGGAATCGTTCTTCTAGCGAACGAGGGCCATCTCTACCCGCGCCTGGTCGAGCATCTGACGCGCGTCGGCCAGCTCGCGAAGACCTGCATGTGCGTGGCGCAATGCATCGCGCTGCTTCCAGGCTGATACGAGTTCTTGGAAGGCAACATTCTGCTGTGCGGTCATGGGTAATACCGTACGCACGCATACACCGGAAATCAATCCCGATTCAACGTTTATGCAGGCCATGTTGCCCAAGTTGCTATGCTTTCCAACGTCCACGTTCGCACTGCTAACGATTCGAAAGATGGCCATGTTTGAGCTCGATGACATCAACCGCGATCTACTCGATCTACTGCAGGTGGATGGGCGCATGTCCTACCGAGAAATTGGTGAGCGCATCGGCCTTACCGCCCCCGCCGTAGCGGAACGAATCCGCAAGCTAGAAGACGCCGAAGTAATCCGTGGGTTCCGGGCCGTGGTCAACTACGAGGCCTTGGGTTTCCCCATCCTCTGTGTGATTCGACTCAACGCTCCGCGCGGGGCGAGCGGGGTCGACGACAAGATCCGCGATATCCCTAACGTCGTTGAGGCGAACCGAGTAACCGGGTCGGAGTCGCACGTGATCCGGGCCCGCGTACGCAGTACACAACATCTCGAAGAACTGCTGCACGAGCTGTGGGAAGAGGGCGACTCGACCACCAACATTGTCACCAGCTCGCCAGTCCCGCGACG
>JAHRVJ010000155.1 GCA_019090765.1 Ilumatobacteraceae bacterium | reverse complement strand
GGAGTTGAAATCCGGTGGGTGCCGTTGACCTCTGACGGTCAACTCGACCTCACCAACCTCGACCAACTCCTTAGCGGTGCCAGCGTCTTCTCGTTCACTGCCATGAGTAACGTGCTGGGCACGATTACCCCGGTCGAGAAACTCTGCCGCGCCGCGCACGCCGCTGGCGCTCTCGCGATTGTCGATGCCTGCCAGTTCGTGCCGCACAACGTCACCGACGTTCAGGCGTGGGGTGCCGACCTCGTAGCTTTCTCAAGCCACAAAATGTGCGGCCCTTCCGGCATCGGAATGCTCTGGGGACGAATGGAATTGCTCGACGCTATGCCACCCTTCCTCGGCGGCGGCAACATGATCGACACTGTCACGCTCGACGGATTCACCACTGCCCCGGTCCCCGCAAAGTTCGAAGCTGGAACTCCGCCGATTGCCGAAGCCGTCGGGCTGCGAGCCGCGATCGAGTTTCTTGAAGAGATCGGCATGGCTAACATCCGCGAACATGAGATGGAGCTCACCCGCTACGCGCTCGGCACACTGCGCAGCCGATTTGGCGATGAGATCACCATCTACGGCCCCGACAACGTTGAGGTTCGCGGCGGCGTGCTGAGCTTCGCGTTCCGTGACCTGCACCCCCACGATGTCAGCCAGGTTCTTGACGAACGCAACGTCTGTGTCCGAGCCGGGCATCACTGCGCGAAGCCGCTGATGAAGGTGCTCGGTGTGCAGTCAACTACCCGAGCAAGCCTCTATCTGTACAACGGGCGAGACGATGTCGATGCGCTGACCGAGGCGCTTGACGGAGCAAGCGATATCTTCGGGTTCTAATGGCAGGCCTCGACGATCTCTACCGTGAGATAATTCTCGACCACTACCGAACCCCCCGCAACCGCGGCGAGCTCGAATCTCCCCCGGCGTTCGAGTCGCGCGGCCACAATCCCTTGTGCGGCGATGAGGTCACCCTCTACCTGCTTGTTGATGGCCAAGGCGACGACGCCGTCGTTAGCGACATCAAGATCGGTGGCCAAGGCTGCTCGATCTCCCAATCCTCCGGATCGATGATGACCCAGGCCGTGATCGGCAAGACCGTCAAGGAAGTGCAGGCGATGCTGCGCCGCTTCAAGACCTTGATGGGAATCGAGGGCATCGAGCCGCAACAGGGTGATGACGATATCGCGCTGGGCGACCTGGAAGCGCTCCAGGGTGTGGTCAAGTTCCCGGTACGTATCAAGTGTGCCGTCTTGAGTTGGAACACCCTGGCCCAAGCACTCGATCAAGCTGCCAGCACCGGCGACTAGTAACCGCTATGCCAACCACAAACCTGCCTCCTTCGATTGATGACACCACGAAGGCGATGCTGAAGGCCGACGCCCGCGCTGCAGCCGCGCAAACCATTCGTGATCTCATCCACAGCTTCGTTGGCCGTGATGCTTCGATCGAACAGCTCCAGTCGATCGCAACCGATCTTCGTCGGCACACCAGCGAGCTCGATTCCACCGAGACCCGAAACCAACGGTCGGGACTTCAAGGCATCAACTGGAATGCTCCTCCCGCTGAGGGTGACTCGATCCCCCGCAATGATGACAGGCCGATCTCAGGCCGCTCATCTCCCTACGGTCTCGACATGCAGGTCACCCGCGAAGGAGATGAGGTCGTTGGTCACCTAACCCTTCGGGATGGTCATGAAGGACCTCCCGGCCGATGCCACGGCAGCATTATTTCGGCGCTATTCGATGACATCTTCGTCTTCGTCCTGAACATCCACAGCCTGCCCGCCTTTACCGGTGAACTCACCATCCGTTTCGAGCAGGGAGTACCTCTCAACGAACCACTCGAGTGTCGTGTCCGGCTGGACCGGCAAGAGGGCCGCAAGATCCACATGACTGGTGAGCTGACTGGCGACGACGGCGCCGGAGGGCACATCTGCTACTCACGTGGCCGGGCAGTCTTCATCACGGTCGATCCAACGATCTTGACTGGCGACAAGCCCTCCGAAGGCACCGACAGCTAGAGCGAGAATAGGTCATCGAGCGAGCTGCTCGATGATGTGCTGTCATCGTCGGTGCCGGCGAAGGCTGAATAGCCATCTGTCTCGAGTGTCGTGGCCAAATCGGGGCCGCCAGTCTCCACGATCCGACCCTGCGCAAGAATGTGCACCTGGTCGGGTCTTAACTCGTGTAGCAGCCTGCTGTAGTGAGTGATCGCCAGCACGCCGAGCGGTTCCTGGCCCGCCGTGGACTCATTGCTCATCGCCTCAACTCGGCGGGCACAGTCGCGCAGGGCATCGATGTCGAGACCCGAATCGAGTTCGTCGAGGATCGCAATCTTCGGTGCGAGCACAGCCATCTGCAAGGTCTCGTTGCGCTTCTTCTCGCCGCCCGAAAGGTCAACATTCAACGGGCGATCAAGAAATCGCTCCTCAAAACCGATCCGGGCCGCTTCGTCGTGCAACAACTCATCGAGCTGCTCGCTGGGGCGCCCACGACTAGCAAGCGCCTCCGCGAGCACATCGTCGAGCATCACGCCAGGCACCTCGGTCGGGTATTGCATGATCAGATGGAGACCCGCCGCTGCTCGCTCCCACGTCTCCATGGCCAGCACATCTTCGCCATCGAGGGTGACCGAGCCAGCCGAAATGACGTAGCCCGGCTTACCCATTACGACACCAGAGAGGGTGCTCTTGCCAGCACCATTGGGGCCCATCAGCGCGTGAACTTCACCTGACTTGATCGTTAGGTCGATGCCCTTCAGAATCTCCTTGCCAGCGATACCGGCTCGCAGACCTTTGATTTCCAGCGTGCTCATGGGCTTTCCTCCGCTTCGCTCAGGTTCACGATGATCTGACCATCGACTACTGAGACGGCATAGACATCTACAGGCTGCGTCGCCGGAAGGGAGGCTGGCACACCAGTTTCGAGACTGAACGCACTGCCGTGCTTTGGGCATTCGAGCTTGAGTTCGTCGCACCAGACTTCGCCGCCTGACAGCGACACGTTGGCATGACTACAAACATCGGCAATCGCGTAAACACTGTCGCCGACGCGCACCACCGCAAGCGCAACATCGTCAACCACAAACTTCCGAACGGTGCCATCACTGAGGTCGTTGAGCGCGCAAACAGCAGTGGCGGTCATACAAGTTCACCTTCGGCTGGCTGGCTATGGCCGAGGTTGAGCTTGCTCGCCACCCGCGTCCGGAGA
This sequence comes from Ilumatobacteraceae bacterium, assembly GCA_019090765.1. Taxonomy (GTDB): domain Bacteria; phylum Actinomycetota; class Acidimicrobiia; order Acidimicrobiales; family Ilumatobacteraceae; genus Sva-07. Next base: position 2,817 of record JAHRVJ010000155.1, on the reverse strand, counting down.
TCGTCGGCGATTGGCCCAGCGGGTAGTTGGGCGATCACTTCTTCGAAAAAGCCGAGCACCACTAAACGTTCGGCCACTTCGGGTCGAACACCGCGACTCTCAAGATAGAAACGCTGCTCCTCATCGATCGGGCCGATCGTGGACGCGTGACTGCACTTCACCTCGTTGGTTTCGATATCCAGGTTCGGGACACTCTCGGCCCATGCCCCTTCGGACAAGGTGAGGTTGCGGTTGGTTTGGTACGCCGTAGTTCCGGTGGCGTGCTCGCGGATCTTGATCAGGCCCGTATAGACGCTGGCCGCCTGATCTTGCACGGCTCCCTTAAACAGCAGATCACTGCTGGTGTTTGGAGCGTCATGATCCTGAGTTGTGCGGAAGTCGTGCATTTGGCTTCCGCCAGCGAAATACAGCGCGACTTGCTGAGTGCTAGCGCCTTGGCCAGTGAGCCGAGCGCCAGTTCGCGCCCGCACGTAATCTCCCCCAAGAGTCACCGTGGCCAGCAGCGTGTTCGAGTCCCGTTCGCCTCTCGCCTGTTGGTTTCCGATTTGCCAAGTGTTGGGCCCGACCTCGTTAACGGCGAGGTACCTGACCCGTGCCGACTGCTGCGCCCGGACCTGCAATACGGGAACGACCAGGGCGTTGTCAGCTGAAGACTCAGCTGGCGCAACGAATCGTTCGACGACTGTGACTTCGCTGTTGGGACCGGAATCGATGATCAGCCGCGGGAAGACCGCAGCGCCGTCGCCACTGATGTGATGAGTCACGATGATTGGGTCGGAAACTGTTGTTCCTGCGGGCACGCCGATGAAGGTTGGGGTCATAAACGCCCGGTTGAGCTCGGCAAAAACATCGGGTGTCTCGTCGCCAAACAGCTCAGGCTCTTCGTCGAGCAACACTGTCTCGGCTAACCCGTCAGGGAGCTCAACTTCGGTCCGACACGTGGTCGGGCTGAACTTGTCGAGGTCGAGCTGATCGATACGGCTGTATCTCCAGATTTCCTCATCGGGCGTTGGCAGCGGGGCGATTGCGAACCTCTCGGCGGCGGCCAGGCGCATCGCCGACCAAGATTCACCGGTTTCGCGAACCGCGTCGGGGGAGAACGCAGACACGACCGGGATTGTACTGTCGGAGCCGACTAAATACCCCTGCGGCCGTAGTGTTAATTGCTAAGGCCCATGCCGATGATTTCAGCGGCGACGACGGAAGATTCGCCTGAAGAAACTGCGGCGTTCCGCGGCCTCTCGTTCGGCCTCAACGTCGGCCATGATGTCGTAACCAGCGGCATTGAGAATGTCTTCTGCCTGATCGAGAATCGCAGCTGCCGAACCATCGTCGACACTCTCAGGCTCGGGAGGCGTCGGGGCAACAACGAGGCTGCCGTGAGTCCATGCCACGTCCGCCAGCCGGCGCACGTAGGACTCACAATTCTCCGGGCAGCGCCACGGGGCATCGGGCGCGAGATCAAGATTGCACTTTCGTACAGTGTCGCCATTCACGTACGAACGACTTTCGAAGTTCTTGCACTCAGTCCGCATTGGCATGCCCGGACTCTACTTACTTGGAGACTCGCTCATCGGCCACCGGGGCGGGCCGAATTAGCCGACCGAACCCTCCATTTGGAGTTCGATCAGGCGACTCCATTCGACCGCGTACTCCATCGGGAGAGTCTTGGTGATTGGTTCGATGAAGCCATTGACAATCATCCCCATCGCCTGCTCTTCCGATAGGCCGCGGCTCATCAAGTAGAAGAGCTGCTCGTCGGCGATCTTCGACACCGTTGCCTCATGACCGATGCGAGCATCTTGCTCGCCGACTTCCATATAAGGAAGCGTCTTCGAGACCGACTTGTCGTCAAGAATGAGGGCGTCACATTCGACATGACTCTTAGAGCCGTACGCTCCCTCTTCGACACGGACGAGGCCGCGGTAGGTGGTAATTCCACCGTCTTTCGAAATCGACTTCGACACGATCTTCGAGCTGGTATTGGGCGCCGCGTGCACCATTTTCGCGCCCGCATCTTGGTGCTGATCTTCGCCCGCGTAGGCGACAGACAACACCTCGCCGGTAGCGCCTTCGCCGACAAGGTAGACCGCCGGGTACTTCATGGTGAGCTTCGACCCGATGTTGCCATCGATCCACTCCATGTGGCCGTGCGCTTCAACCTTGGCTCGCTTGGTGACGAGGTTGTAAACATTCGGCGACCAGTTTTGGATGGTCGTGTAAGTCACTCGGGCATGCGGCTTGACGATGATCTCGACGACCGCTGAGTGCAGTGAGTCGCTCGAATACACCGGCGCCGAACACCCTTCGATGTAGTGAACTTTGGAGCCTTCGTCGGCGATGATCAGCGTGCGCTCAAACTGGCCGGCGTTTTCTGTGTTGATCCGGAAATAGGCCTGCAACGGCATTTCGACTTCAACGCCGGGAGGCACATAGATGAATGAGCCGCCCGACCACACCGCCGTGTTGAGCGCTGAGAATTTGTTGTCGCCAGGGGGGATCACGCTTCCGAAATGCTCTTTGACGATCTCGGGGTACTCGCGCAGGGCGGTGTCCATATCGCAGAACAGAATCCCCTGCTCCTCAAGGTCCTCGCGGTTCTTGTGGTACACCACTTCGGATTCATATTGCGCGGTGACGCCTGCGAGGTACTGCCGTTCGGCTTCGGGGATGCCCAACTTTTCGTACGTACGCATCATTTCTTCGGGCAACTGATCCCACTCGTCGACCTGCTCACCAGCGGGACGCAAGTAGTAGAAGATGTCCTGGAAATCAAGGTCCGGCATGTTCACCGCGAACCACTCGGCCATCGGCTTG
>JAHRVJ010000154.1 GCA_019090765.1 Ilumatobacteraceae bacterium | reverse complement strand
TCTTCCGACACAGTTGTTGCATGGCGAACCAATGAACGCCATGCCGTGCCGCAAGGGGTGACCGCGACGGTGCAGGCAACGCCGATGCTTGGACACATATCGAATGCTGCGCCGGTCGGGCACCGCATCTTCAAATGACCGGCGGCTAGCACACCACCTCGCCGTAACCGTCCTCTAGGACCTGGTTGTCCCAGAGCGATCAGCGTTGCGACGAATTGCGCAGGCGATCTCACGCCAGCGGGTTCGCGGCAAGTTGTGCCCCATGTCGGGGTACATCACCAGCCGTGAACCGGGCACAGCTTTGGCTGTGGCCATTCCGCCGCTGGGCTTGACGAGTGGGTCAACAAGACCGTGAACCACCAGCGTAGGGACAGTCACCCCACGCAACCCGTCGGTTCGATCGGGACTCGCCATGATCGCAGCAGTTTGACGTGCTGTCCCGTCGGGTCGATAGCTACGTTCCACACCGAGCACGCAGTCAGCACGCGACTCCTCGAGGTCGAACCCTGGCCCGGAGATCGCCCCGAACAGCTCCGCTCCGCGATCGGCAGCCGTCTCACGAGTGTCACCTTGAAGCCGTGCCAGCTTGGCCAACAGCTTGGCCTTCGGGTTGCCATTCCGGCGATCGCCAGTGTTCGACATAATCGAAGTCAGTGACTTCACCCGTTGAGAGTGGCCGATGGCCATCTCCTGCGAGATCATGCCGCCCATCGAGACCCCCGCAACATGTGCCGACCCGATATCAAGAGCGTCGAGCAAGCCAGCGGCGTCGGCGGCCATATCGCCGATCAAATAGCCAGCCTTACCCGGTCGTTTGGTAATCATCGTCAACGCCGACTTTGCCTGCGCCGGCGGCGTCCAATCGAACTCGGTACTCAGGCCACTATCGCGATTGTCGAACCGGACCACCTGGAAGCCTTCATCGATCAGTGCCGTGACGAATTCATCCGGCCAGTCGATCAGTTGGCCAGCGAGCCCCATCACCAGCAGCAACGAGTCGCCCTTGCCATCAATCTCGTACTCGATGGTGATTCCGTTTGCCGTTGTTGATGCCATCCGCGCAGGGTACCGAGCTCAGTGAACCGTCCAGAACCCAGCCTTGAGGTAGGCCCCTTCGGGAAATCCGACCGGATGATCTACCGCATGCCCGGTTCGTTCAATCTCAGTTAACGATCGACCCGCCGCATCGGCGGCATCGAGGACAGTCTCGAAGAACATGGGGGCCGTTACCCGGCTTGAACATGATGCCTGGACAAGCACACCGCCCGGTCGAACCAGTCGAAGCGCCAGGTGAGTCAATCGGGTATAGGCACGCAAGGCGCCGTCAACGTTCGCCGCTCGTTGCGCAAACGATGGCGGGTCGACGATTACCAGGTCGTAGGTCTTTTCGGCCCGGGCCAGTTGCACCATCACTTCGAAGGCGTCACCCACTTCAGTCGTGAAGTCACAGTTGCGAACGGCCTCAAGCTGATTGTTCAGTTCCATGTTGCGTTCAGCCGCCGCCAAAGTGGGAGCCGACAGATCCACGCTGTGCACACTGCGCGCTCCACCGGCCGCGGCGTTCACGCTAAACCCACCGGTTGACGCAAACAGGTCGAGCACGTCACGGCCAGCGGCCATTTCCCGCACCCGAGCGCGATTCTCCCGTTGGTCGAGAAAGTGGCCAGTCTTCTGGCCGCCGCGAACATCTGCTTCGAACAGCAACCCGCCCTCAACGAACTGAACCGGACCACCTGCAAGTTGACCCGCGATGACGTCACCATCGGCGAGGCCAAATAGATCCCCCGAGCGTTGCTCCTTCTGCAGGTTGCGAGCAAGCCGCAGCACCACTGCGGAGCATCCTGTGACGTTGATCAGTAGCGGTATCAGATCGGAGAGGTGGCGAACCCACACCGCCGAGTAGAGCTTGACCACCAGAACTTCGGCATATCGGTCGACCACGAACCCGGAACACCCGTCGTTCTCACCATTAATGACTCTGTAGGCCAAGCGCTCAGCATCAGGATCATCGAGAAGGTCCGAGCGAGCTTCTAATGCTCGTTGAAACGTCGCTGTCCACCAAGCATCAACGATCGGTGTCGGCTTACCCACATGGAGCACCCTGAACTGAATCGGCGACTCGGGGTCATACAAGGCGACCGCAGCGAACGACCGATCAGCGTCAAAGATGACCGCCACATCACCGGTCACCGCCTCATGGCTAATCGAGGTAACCGATTCCTCAAACACCCATGGATGCCGCGCCCGTACATGGCGCAGCGCATCGGGGGTAATCCTCACGGCCATCCGGCGTTCGCTCGGTGCGGGGACCGCGGCGAGAGTGGAACTCAAGTCGACCATCGGTTCAGTCGCTACGACCTGTGAAGGCGAGCCGGACCCCAAGCCCGATCATCACAACGCCACCGGCCGAACTCATCCGCTCCAGACGCTTCGGCGAATTACTAAACCATTGCCGCGCGGTGCCCGCGGCGATCCCCCACATCCCGTCCGATAGAAGCGCAACTGCTACGAAGACCAGTCCAAGCATCATCATTTGGAGCGCAGCTGGCGCCCCCTGCGGATCGACGAACTGCGGCAAGATCGCCATAAAGAAGACGATCGCCTTCGGGTTAGCTACACCGACGATAAGCCCATCGAGGAAGCTCGAACGAGGTAACTGGGCGGCGCTGACGGCCATTTCCTGCTTAGCCAGGGAAGCCCGATGACGGATCGCCGACACGCCGAGCCAGACGAGGTATGCCGCCCCGGCGAGCTTCAATACCGAGAATACGACCGCTGAACGTTCGACGATCACGCCCAGCCCGACCGCTACGAGCAGCAATTGGAGATAGACACCAAGCGCGTTTCCCGCCACGGTGAACAACGCCGCTCGCCGCCCGTGAGCAATGGCACGACTGACCACAAACATCACGCTCGGACCCGGCACGATGATCAGCGCGAAAGACACGGCAGCAAACGCTACGAAGGAGTCACTGGCTGGCATGGGTCCATCTAATCAGCGGCCACGATCATCTCGGCTCCCGATTCCCGATCCCAATGGTCATTTGGCCGGCCCAGACCCGACTACGTTGCAAACGAGTCGAAACAGATTGGACACCAAAATGCCCGAAGCAACAGCTACACCCACGATCCAGCAAGCGTCGAGCGACGCACGGCACAATGCCGGTATGGCCCGCCGACGAACGGTCTCGCTCGACTCGCACGCGACGTGTCCTCCTCAGACCGATCGTCCAGATCCAGTCGAGATTCTGTTGCAACAAGACACAACGCGACTCCCGTATCTCATTCCCATCCGCCACGGACGAATGAGTGCGACAGCGTTCACGTTCTACCGCGGCGGTGCTGCGATCATGGCTGCGGATCTCTCGATGACGCCAACTGCTGGTCTGCAGACACAGCTGTGCGGTGACGCTCACCTATCAAATTTCGGGCTGTTCAAAGGCCCCGACCGGCGCCTCGTTTTCGACCTCAACGACTTCGACGAGACCTTGCCTGGTCCATTTGAATGGGATGTCAAACGGCTCGCAGCCAGCTTGACCATTGCCGGCCGACACAACGACTTACCTGCCAAAGAAATCTCCAAGGTCACCCGCTCAGCGGTCAAGACCTATCGCGAAACGATGGCCAAGGCGGCGGAGTCCAACCCGCTTCAGGTCCATTACTTCAGGCTCAAGGTCGAGGACTATCGAGACGGCCTCGACAAACAACAGCGAAAGCGCCAAGACAAGCTCACCAAGAAGGCCCACGCTAAGAACAGTCTGCGTGCACTCAAGAAACTCACTGAGGTGGTAGATGGCCGAAGCGCGATCAAGAGCGACCCTCCGCTGATCACACGGATGGACGAAATGATTGAGCGCAACGGCATCGACGAACTCGCCCGCTTCTATCAGGAGTACCGCTCAACCCTCCCCCGCTACCGACAGGTTCTGCTCGATCAGTACGGCGTTGTCGATATCGCGCACAAGGTGGTCGGCGTCGGCAGCGTCGGAACGCGCTGTCTGATCCTCCTGCTCGAGAGCAGCAATGGTTCTCCCCTCTTTCTTCAGTTCAAAGAAGCCAGAGCATCAGTGCTGGAGCCCTACCTCGGCGCTAGCGAGTTCGAACTCGCCGGCCAACGCGTCGTGGTCGGCCAACGGCTGATGCAGTCAACCAGCGATATCTTCCTCGGCTGGGCGCGTCACCGGGGCACCGCGACCGGCGTGGAAGACGTGGACTTTTACTTCCGCCAACTTTGGGATGGCAAGGGCTCAGCCGAGGTTGATTCAATGAACGCCAAGGAACTCAAGCGGTATGCGCGGCTCTGCGGCGGAGCATTAGGACTTGCGCACGCCCGGTCCGGGGATGCAGCAATGATCTCTGGCTACCTGGGTGACGATTCGACCTTTGATCATGCCATCGCGGCGTTCGCTGACTCATACGCCGACCTCAATGACCACGATTACGATCTTCATCAGCAGGCAATCCGTTCCGGCAAGATTCATGTAGTCAAAGACATCTGAGATACTTGCGCCATGTACGCAGTCGCCACGTTTCTAATCGTTGCGGTCTTCACCATGGTGTTCGGCCGCCTAGCAACCGGGGCACTGATCGCCACCGGGTTACCGCCCGAGGTAGCGACATTTCAGGCCAGGTCTGCTTTCAGCGGCGCTGGATTCACCACCACCGAAGCCGAGAACGTAGTCAATCACCCGACTCGACGAAAGATTATCTCGGCGGCGATGTTCGTCGGAAGCCTCGGCACGCCAACCCTCGTGGTTGCAATACTGATCGGATTCGTTGCGCCGGGGCCCGGCTCCACCACGGAGCGCACCCTGGTAACAATCGCTGGGATAGTTCTCATCCTCATGATCATCACTAACCGCCCGGTCCAACGCCTGTTGGTTGGCGTCGGTCACCGCTACGCCAACCAGCGGCTGATCCCGGCGTTTGCCGATGAGATGATTGAAATGTTGGAACTGGGCGAGGAATTCTCAATCGGATCTATTCGGCTGGTGAAGGACCCCGGCGAGACCTATCGCAGCCTCAAGGGCCTTGCCATTGCCCTCCCCGATGTCCGGGTCTTAGGCGTTCGCCGGGACAACCATTTCTTTGGAGAGGCTCCGGTCGACATACAGCTCCGAGCGGGTGACGAGCTAGTTGTATACGGGCGCTGGGATCAGATCCAATCTGTTGGCCGGGACCTGGCCTAGACCGACTGCGTCACGCAGCAATCTGACGCAACAGACTCAAGCGTCGCTCGCCACGTTTTCTGCTGCAAGCAGCAGGGCCACTGTTACGGAAAGACCTCCGTCGGGTGCATCATCAAGGGCAACAGAACCGCGCGAAGCAACTGCGAGTGTTTCGACAATTGCCAAACCCAGTCCTGTTCCCGGTTTCGTGATGTCGCCACGCCAGAATCTGGACGTGGCATTGGCTTTGTCTTCATCGGACAAGCCAGGCCCTTGATCGCTGATCGTGAGCCGAGCAGTTCCATCCATAGATGCGATGTCGATAGCAACGACAGATCCCCGTGGGGAAGCAGTCACCGCGTTGTCGAGCAGGTTGTCGAGAATCTGCTCGATCGCGCCGGGAACTGCCTCGACAAACACCGCCTGCATGCCCACGTCCAGACCGCTGGCGCCCTGCAACTCGACTCCGCCCGCCTCTGCTACGGCTGTCCATGTATCGATTCGGTCCGCGACGAGCGACGCCAGATCAACGACATCAATATCGGGTCGCTCGTCTGCTCGCGCTAGCTGCAGCAGGTTCGTCACCAGTTCGGCCAGCCGATTCGTTTCCTCAATGGCGGCGTCGATCTGATCATCCAGTTCACCGGTTGCCGCATCCGACTGCCAGCTCTGCATGTTTTCGAGGCGCAGGCGGAGTGCTGTGAGTGGCGTACGAAGCTGGTGGGAGGCATCGGCAACGAATGCTCGCTGCGTGGACAACAAGCCGTCAAGGCGCACCGCCATCGTCTCCATCGTGGATGCCAACGCCTTCAGCTCAGATGGCCCCTCAAGGGGTTCTGCGGTGACCCTCAGGTCACCTCGAGCGAACCGCAGCGCGCTGGCGTTCAGCTGCCGGAGGGGCCGGGTCACCGAACGAGCAATCGCCCACCCAACGCCACCAACAACCGCCAACACAACAATCGCAACTGCGGCCAACGCCAACCAGAATTGCCTGATGCGCGCGTTGACGTCAGCAGCGTCAAGAGTGATGCGGAGCGCGCCGTGAACGGCGCCACCAGAGGCAACAGGAACAGCCACATAGAGCAACTCGGTCTGGAGGGTTTCCGATGACCGTAAGCCCGATGCCCTGATGCCATCGAGCGCGAGCGCTATCTCCGGCCGTGTCGAGAAGTCGCGATCGACGTCTTGCATCGTGTCGACGAGAGATATCCCGTCAGGATCAACGACCACGACGCGGGCACCGGTCCGCTGCTGATATGTAGCGGCCGGGCGCGGATCAACGGCACGCTCTCGCTCAAGATCATCTTCATATATCGAGGCAATCACGTTGGCATCGCGTTCCACTTCGGAGGTGAACCGCTCCCGCTCTCGCTGCGCGTAAAAGACACCGAGTGGGATTTCCAGCAGCAGCAACACGATCAAGGTAATGGTGAGGTAGCTAAGCAATAGTCGCTTCGTCATGGGGCAGGGCCCGACGCATCGATTGCCGATTCCCCGTCGCCCATCAGGTACTTGTAGCCGACGGATCGAACCGTCTCAATGACCTCTGGATGCAGCTTGCGACGCAACGACGCGATGTGCACGTCGAGGGTCTTGGTCGACCCCCACCAGTGTTCGTCCCACACCTCACGCATCAGCTGTTCACGTGTCTTGACTGCGCCTGCATCTGCGACAAGGCATCCCAGGAGGTCATACTCTCGGGGAGTTAGAGCGACCAAGGCACCGCCAAACTGAACCGCGCGAGTTCGCCGATCAATACTCAACTTCCCCACCGTTACGACAGAAGTTTGAGTTGCCGACCCTTCGGCTCGCGTACGCCGAAGTACCGCGCGGATCCGCGCCACGAGTTCACGGAAGCCAAACGGCTTGACGACATAGTCGTCGGCGCCCATCTCTAATA
>JAHRVJ010000153.1 GCA_019090765.1 Ilumatobacteraceae bacterium | reverse complement strand
GGCGACTACGCCACGCTTCGTATGCCCTCGACCGAGATGCGCCGAGTACTAATCGACTGCCGTGCAACCGTTGGCGAAGTCGGCAATGCCGAGCACGAACTGGTGAAGATCGGTAAGGCGGGTCGCAACCGTTGGAAGGGCAAGCGCCCTCAAACTCGTGGTGTAGCCATGAACCCGGTCGATCACCCACTTGGTGGTGGCGAAGGCCGCACCTCCGGTGGTCGCCCCGCAGTATCGCCGTGGGGCAAGCCCGAGAGCCGCACCCGCAACAAGAAGAAGGCCAGCCAGAAGTTGCTTGTTCGCCGTCGTCGTACGAGTAAGGGTCGCCGCTAGTAGCGGCTGACAGATCGCAGAAAGAGCACTGACACCACATGACTCGCAGTCTCAAAAAGGGCCCGTTCGTTGACGAGCACCTGCTCAAGAAAATCGACCTGCAGAACGCCGCGGGAGAGCGCAAGGTCATCAAGACCTGGTCGCGTCGCTCCACCATTATCCCCGACATGGTCGGCCACACCATTGCTGTCCACGACGGACGTAAGCACGTACCGGTCTACGTGACCGAGTCGATGGTCGGCCACAAGCTCGGTGAGTTCAGCCCGACCCGTACCTTCAGGTTCCACGCGGGCATGGAACGCAACACCAGAGGTCGTCGCTAATGACCGGCCCCAAGCTCAACGAACGCTCTTACGTTGCGGGTGAACGCTCCGGAACCAAGGCCACCGCCAAGTACGTGCGGACATCGGCCTCCAAGGCGCGAGTTGTACTCGATCTGGTTCGTGGTCTCGACGTCAACTCGGCCGACGAAGTGCTGCAGTTCACCGAACGCCATGTCGCCCGCGACGTCCGCAAGGTGCTGGCTAGTGCCGTCGCCAACGCGGTCAACAATGACGAGCAAGACGCCGACGAGCTCTACATCGTTGCTTGCTTCGCCGACGAGGGCCCCACGCTTCGCCGCTTCCGTCCTCGTGCTCGTGGCCGTGCTTCACGGATCAACAAGCGCAGCTGTCACATCACTGTGATCGTTGCTCGCATGAGCGACGAGCGGATCGAAATCATCACCGCCCGCCAAGAGCGTGCTGGTGGCGGTTCCGGTCGCGGTCGACCGCAGTCTTCAAGCGCCAGCCGCAAGGCTCGCGTCGAGCGCAGCCGCGCCAAGGAAGCCGCTGACGCTGGCGATGAAGTCGACACCGAAGCAACCGAGGTCGACGAGACGACTGTGGCCACCGATGGTGCTGACGTTGAAGTAACCGAATCCGACGAGACCACAACTGACGACGCCGCCACCGACGTAGCCGATGAGGCAACAGCGGAAAGCGACGACACGGACCAAGACCAGGCTGACGACGCCGAGGAGACCGACAACGTGACCACACCCGACGAGGGAAGCGCCACCGACGAGGGAGCCAGCTGATATGGGCCAGAAGATCAACCCGTACGGCTTTCGCCTAGGTATCACCACCGACTGGAAGTCCCGTTGGTTCTCAGAACGCGAGTACAAGGACTACCTCACAGAGGACTGGACCATTCGCCAGGAGATCATGGAGCGTCTCGAGTCGGCTGCAATCAGCCGGATTGAAGTCGAGCGCACCCGTGACAAGGTCCGCGTCGACGTGCACACAGCACGTCCCGGAATCGTCATCGGCCGCCGTGGGGCCCAAGCCGACGAGCTGCGCCAGCTGATCACCAAGATCACCGGCAATGGCAAGATCCAGCTGAACATCGTTGAGATCAAGAACCCAGAGCTCGACGCGGCTCTGATTGCCCAGGGCGTTGCCGACCAGTTGGTCAACCGCATCGCTTTCCGTCGGGCAATGAAGCGGGCTGTACAGAACGCCCAGCGTGCTGGCGCTCTCGGAATTCGTGTTCAGTGTTCGGGTCGCCTCGGAGGCGCTGAGATGAGCCGTACCGAGTGGTACCGCGAAGGCCGTGTGCCGCTGCACACGCTGCGCGCCGACATCGACTACGGAATGCGTGAGGCCAAGACCACTAGTGGTCGAGTTGGCGTCAAGGTGTGGATCTATAAGGGCGACATCTTGCCCTACAAGATCGTCAACGATGACAAGATTGCTCGTGAGGCGGCCATGGCCGTCGGCGAAACTTCGGGTCAGGCTGGCGAGCCACGCAAGGTTGTGTCATCGGGTGGACCACGTGACACAGTTCCTGCCCCCGAGACTCAGCCACTAGTCAAAGAAGCCGACCCTGAACTCGAGAAGTTGCTCGACGAAGAAGAGGCCATCGCTCAGCGCACAGCGCGCGGCGAAACTAACGAAACGCCGCAATTTCGCGGTACTGACTGAAAGGGGATCGACTAATGCTGATGCCTCGTAAGGTCGCCCATCGCAAGCACCACCGCGGTCGCACCAAGGGAAACACCAAGGGTGGCTCCGGCTTGCACTTCGGCGAGTTCGGGATTCAGGCACTTGAGCCTGGTTGGCTGAGCGCCCGCCAGATCGAAGCTGCGCGTATTGCCATGACCCGCTCCATCAAGCGTGGAGGCAAGGTCTGGATCAACATCTTTCCGGATAAGCCCGTGACGAAGAAGCCGGCCGAAACCCGCATGGGTTCAGGCAAGGGCAACCCCGAGTTTTGGGTGGCTGTCGTGAAGCCCGGACGCACTCTGTTTGAGCTGTCGTACCCCGACGAAGACTTGGCTCGCGAGGCGCTCAGGAAAGCAATCCAGAAGCTTCCGATCAAGGCACGGATCATTTCCCGTGACGAGGAGATCTGAAATGGCTAGCAAGCAGAGCGATTTGGCCGAACTCAGCCTCGGTGAACTCATCGATGAGTTGAAGGCCACCAAGCAGGAAGCGCTCAATCTGCGTTTCCGTAACGCCACGGGCCAGCTTGAGAACACTGCCGAAATCGGCAAGGTTCGTAAGCAGGTTGCCCGTATCAATACCCTCATCCGTCAGCGAGAAATCGTTGCGGCCGAGGCCGGATAGTGACGGTGACGAATATGGCAGATGAAACTGGAACCACAGATCGCGCGGTCCGTAAGGTCCGTGAGGGCACCGTGGTGTCGAGCTCGATGGACAAGACGGCCGTTGTTGCCGTCGTCGACCGAGTTCGTCACGCGAAGTACAACAAGTTCGTGCTGCGCACGAAGAAGCTGTACGCCCACGACGAGACCAACGATGTCAATGTTGGCGACAAGGTCCGCGTCATGGAAACTCGCCCGCTGAGCAAGAGCAAGCACTGGCGCATCACCGATGTGCTGGAGCGTGCCAAGTGAGCACTCGAACAGCAGAGGAGGTGGCACGGTGATTCAGCAAGAGTCGCGTCTGCGCATCGCTGATAACTCCGGCGCCAAAGAAGTGCTGTGCATCAAGGTCCTGGGCGGTACGCGTCGTCGTTATGCCTCGATCGGCGACGTTTTTGTCGCCACGGTCAAAGATGCCACGCCAGGAGCTGCAGTCAAGAAGGGCGAAGTCGTCAAGTGCGTCGTTGTCCGGACCAAGAAAGAGAAGCGTCGTCCAGACGGCAGCTACATCCGCTTCGACGAGAACGCGGCCGTGTTGCTCAAAGATGACGACACCCCACGCGGAACTCGCATCTTTGGCCCCGTCGGCCGTGAGCTACGTGACCGCAAATTCATGCGAATTGTCTCGCTCGCACCGGAGGTGCTCTGAGATGAAACTGAAAAAGGGTGACACCGTCGAGGTGATCACCGGAAAAGACAAGGGCAAGCAAGGCGAGATCGCCTTCGTTCACCCCAAGACCAACAAGGTCATTGTCAATGGAATCAACGTTGCGTCGAAGCATCAGCGTGCCCAGCGCGCCAACGATCAGGGCGGCATCATCGAAAAGGACATGCCGCTCGACGCGAGCAACGTAATGCTCGTACACAAAGGCAAGACCGTTCGTATCGGATACAAGACCGAAGACGACGGCACCAAGGTGCGCATTGCTCGTCCTAGTGGAGAGGTGATCGGATGACTGATACAGCAACTATCCCTCGCTTGAAGACCAAGTACCACGAGCAAATCAAAGGCAAGCTACAGACCGACCTGGAAATCCAGAACGTCATGCAGCTCCCGGGACTCGAGAAGATCGTGCTCAACATGGGTGTCGGCCGAGCCGCAGGTCAGC
>JAHRVJ010000152.1 GCA_019090765.1 Ilumatobacteraceae bacterium | reverse complement strand
GAGCCACCCCTTCGGTACGGCGGTGGATCAGCGTCGTAGCTCGAACTATCGCTACGCCGCCGATAACTCTGGCGACCGTAACTTGAGCGACCGCTGACGTTGCCGGTCGACTCGACCAGTTGCTCTGGGATCTCATCAAAGAACCGAGATGGCGGGTTGTATTGTGTAGACCCAAACAGCTGTCGGCTCCAGGCATGCGACATATACAGCCGCTCCATTGCACGAGTGATGCCGACATATGCGAGGCGACGCTCCTCTTCCATCTCCGCTGGCTCGGTGAGCGCGCGGACGTGAGGGAAGATGCCCTCCTCGACGCCGATCAAGAACACCACCGGGAACTCCAGCCCCTTGGCCGAGTGGAGCGTCATCAGCATTACCTGGTCATCCGTGAGCTCACCATCGGGCCCATCTGGCAGATCATCGGTGTCAGCGACCAGAGCAACCTGCTGGAGAAACTCGTCGATCACGGTGAATTCACGAGCGGAACCCACCAGCTCGCCGAGATTCTCGATGCGAGTGTGAGCTTCGACGGTGTCTTCAGCTTCAAGCTCGGCGAGGTAGCCCGACCCGTCGAGCCCCGCCTGAATCACATCTCCGGGGCCTCGCGCATCGTCGGCGACAACAGCTTCGAGCGCGTCGAGTAGTTCGATGAACGACGCAATACCGCGTATTGCCGGGCCGGTGACACCAGCCTCGTCACAACGTCGGAGGGCATCAACAAAGGGAAGTCCAAGCGATGCCGCCAGGGAGTCGAGCTTGGCGACGCTGGCGTCGCCGATGCCGCGTTTGGGCACATTGAGAACCCGCTTGACGCTGACCTCATCGGTCGGGTTAACCGCGGCGCGCAGATAGGCCATGGCGTCTTTGACCTCGCGGCGGTCGTAGAAGCGAGTGCCGCCCACAACCTTGTACGGCACGCCCACGCGCATGAACGCTTCCTCGATCACCCGGCTCTGAGCGTTCGTGCGATACAGCACCGCCATTTCGCGGTAGTTCGTGCCGTCGTCGAGGTGCATCTGGCGGGCGGTTGAAGCAACCCAGGTGGCTTCGTCACCTTCGTCCTCGGCGTGATAGCGCACGATGCGGTCCCCAGCACCACTATCGGTCCAGAGAGCTTTGGGCTTGCGTTCAACGTTGTTGTCGATTACGGCGTTCGCCGCGTCGAGAATGGTCTGCGTACTGCGATAGTTCTGGTCGAGGATGACGGTCGTGACATCGGGGAAAGCCTCTTCGAACTCAAGGATGTTCCGAAGATCTGCGCCACGCCAGCCATATACACCTTGGTCGCTATCGCCCACTACACAAACGTTGCGGTGCCCGTTAGCCAGCAGCAGCACCATTTCGTTTTGGGCGCGGTTGGTGTCTTGATACTCGTCAACAAGTACGTGCTCGAATCGCTGGCGGTAGTGCTCGAGAATCTCGCCGTGGTCACGAAGCAAAACGACGGTGTTCGCGAGGAGATCGTCGAAATCCATCGCTCCGGCCTTCATCAGCCGCGCCTGGTACTCGGCGTACACGTCGGCATGTTTGCGATCAAAGATGTTGGCGGCGCGCCGTTGAGCATCCTCTGGACTGACTAGTTCGTTCTTCCAGAGGCTGATGATGCCGTGAACACCACGTGGTGGGAACCGTTTCGAGTCGAGCCCGAGGTCACGGATGACGTAGCTCGTGAGCCGATTCGAGTCGGTGGCATCATAAATCGAGAACTGACGCGGGTACCCCAACACATCGGCGTTGGCCCGGAGAATCCTCACACAAGCCGAGTGGAAGGTGGAGATCCACATCGTCTTGACGACTGGGCCAACCAGGTTGCCGACCCGCGCCCGCATCTCGCTGGCGGCTTTGTTGGTGAACGTAATCGCCAAGATCTTCGACGGTGGAACACCAGTGTGAATCAGGTGGGCAATGCGATTCGTGAGCACCCGTGTCTTGCCAGACCCAGCGCCCGCCACAACAAGCAGCGGGCCACCATCGTGAACCACCGCATCAAGCTGGTCGGGATTCAGCCCTTCGGCAAATGGGGATGGCCCTGGCGCACGAACAGGTGCATCGTCCACCACATCGGCAGGGTGCGGGATGTCGTCGGCGAACAACTCGTCATCGGTCATGTGTATGCCACTCTACGGACCGGGTGTCACCACAGGTTCGACCACCCCCTTCGACACGGATTCCAACCTGGTACTCCCAATGGCCGCAGCATCGGCGAGACTGAGCGGCATGGCTTTTGGACAGCAATCAGGACCACCCGCGACGGGAAGACAAGTGCGCGAGCTAACTGAGCTGCTCAACGAGGCCGGGCACAGCGACTTCCGCGATGCCCGCGGGCCAATGGGTTTCACGCAGCGCCAAGCAGGAGGAAAGTTCACCCGCGACGAGGCCGACGCGTTCATCGAACAACTCCAGAACGAGGCCACCGGAATCGAGCCAGCAGCCGATGAGGCGCCGACAGTCGCCCGGCCCAAGAAACAGCAGCTTTCGGCGCTAGACCGAAAGTTGCAGACCATCCCAACTGCGGCGTTGGCAAGCGAACTTCAGCGTCGCGGCTGGGTCGTGATGGAGCCCTAAGAGCCGATCGATCAAACGGCGTTACCGCTGACTAGCTTGACGTGTTCGTGCCGCTGGCCAGTAGGCGTGAGGCCCAGTGGTATAGCGGGTCGTCAGTACGCTGCATCCAATCAAGCAGCATCCCCTCGAGTTCGTTCTGCAGGGGACTTGCAGCTTCGTCATCGATGAGGTTGGTCAGTTCATGCGGGTCAGCGACTAGGTCGTACAACTCGTCGCTGCCATGGGGGCTATAGACGAGTTTGGCTTCTCTCGTGCGGACCATTCGCTGCGAATACAGACCCCATTCGTCACCGTGATACTCGCACAGTACCGAATTGCGTCCGGCGCCGACGGGGCTGGTATCAGCGAGCAGCGGCACCAGGCTTTGGCCGTGAACAGGACTCGGCAACTCAGCGCCGGCCAACTCGATAATCGTTGGCATGAGGTCGGCTGTACTGACCATTTCTGAGCACGTGGCACCAGCCACGGCCGTGCCCGGCTCAGCGACGATCAGCGGCACCCGGTACAGCTCGTCGTACATGATTGGGCCCTTGTTGAACTGGCCGCCGTGAGAGCCGGTCATATCACCGTGATCGGAAGTGTGGATGACGATCGTATTGTCGGCCAGACCGAGGTCATCCAAGGCAGTGAAGAGACGACCGATCTCGGAATCGATGAAAGTCATGAAGCCGTAGTAGAGCGCGATGATCGGTTGCCACTCTTGCCAGGTCATGCCCTCGACGCCACGCTGACGCAAGAGGCGTGCCTGCGCCGCCGGCTTACGCGGATCGTCGTCGATGAAGTTCTCCCAGGGAGCGATGTCGGCAGGATCGTAAAGCGACGCGAACGGCTCAGGTGGCATGTACGGATGGTGAGGTCCCTCGTAATCGACCCGCAGCAGGAACGGCGAGTCGAGGTCGGTGTAGCTCGACAGCAACTCGATTGCGCGATCGGTGTCGAGATGAGTATCGGTCTCCTCAACCGGACGCGGATCGACGCCGGCGATCTGCATTGTCGCCTCAGCGAAGGTCGCCTCGTGAACGTCGTTGAGCAACCGGTCAGACTCAGCAAGGGCAACGTCGTACTTGTCCGCGAGGTCGTCGTGGAAGTGGTGGCGGTCGGGGCCGAAAGACCGACCAACGTGCCACTTACCCACATAGCCCAGCCGGTATCCGGTCTCGCGCAGAGTCTTCGCCCACGTCGGGTGGGACGTGTCGAGTTCCGTCGCGATCGCTGGATCGTCGTGCACGTTGTTGAGTACGCCATGGGAATGTGGGAACAGCCCGGTCAGTAGCGAGGCGCGGGCCGGGCTACAGAGTGCTGTGGGTGTGAAGGCGTGTTCGAAACGGACGCCGCGTTCCGCGAGACCGTCGAGATTGGGCGTCTGGCAGACCTTGCTGCCATTACAACCCAGAATGTCGTAACGCTCCTGATCGGTCACAATCATGATGATGTTTGGAGCGCTTTTGCTATCCGTCATCGGTGGCCGCAAAACGTATGCAGCAATGATGCTCGCAGCAAGGTAGGTCCGGTTGACATACGGGTGATGATACTACGTAACATCAAAGCAAGATGAGGTCGTCAACTCCACGACAGCCGCGCGCCGATCAGGCAGCCGGGGTACCGGTGAGTTCTCGAACGCGTAAGCGAAAGATGCCCACCAGCGCTGACGTCGCGAAAGTCGCTGGCGTCTCTCAAACCGCCGTCTCGGTGGCCCTGAGCGGGCGATCTGGAAGTGCCCGGATTTCCCCCGCTACCCGTCAGCGAATCCTCGATGCGGCCGCCAAGCTCAACTACGTGCCGCACAAGAACGCCGTCGCTCTCCGCCGGCAGGAGAGCATGGTCGTGCTGTTCATTACTCGGCCCTCACGAATTGAACCGTTCGGCCAAGTAATCCCGCACGTCTTGACAACTGCGGCGAGCGGCGCGTTGGCTGAGCACGGATATTCCGTATTGGTGACCCAGCCCGAGGAGTTGGCTGGTGGTGGTAGGGCGCTCACCGCGCTCATTCAGCGGCTACAGGTAGATGGTGTGCTGTATGACAGTCCCGATGGCCCCGAGGTGATGAACGCTATTGCCAGTGCCGGAGTGCCGTCAGTGATGTTGATTCGACCCGTGGAAACCGGAAACCCGTCACCGTCTGTAGTGGTCGACCCGCAACCGGGAATGGCCGCGGCGATCGACCATCTGGGGTTGCTCGGTCATCGCCGAATCGCCTATGTCGGAAGAGAAGGGCCACATCCGATCGATCGTCATCGGTTGGCCTGTTTCCAAGCGGCGCTCGCTCAATACTCAGGCCACCAGCTCGAAGAGTCGATCTTCCTCGTTCGTGACTACTCCATTCAGGCTGGCGAGCAGGGGGCCGAACGCGCCTTGACCCACAATGAACGGCCTACCGCGATTATCACGTCGTCGGATGGCCTCACTTTGGGCGTCCTGCGGTACGCCAATGAAAACAAGATCCAGATTCCATACGACCTGAGCCTGATCAGCTTCGACGATGCTGTGGTTGCCGACCTCTATCCGCCGATCACCAGCATCAGCCAGCCGTTTGCTGAGTGCGCCGCGGCCGCGGTTGAGCTACTGATCAAGGCAATCGTCGATGGGCAATCAGTTCACGACCAGCTGACGCTGCCAACCCAGTTTCGTGTTCGCTCGTCGACCGGCGTGCCGAGCAACTTCATCTGCTACCCCCAAGGAGCACCTTGACTACCCCACCCAACCTGTTGCTGTTCATGCCTGATCAGCTACGCGCCGACTGTGTCGGGGCTTTTGGCAACGACATCGTACAAACACCCAACATCGACTCGCTCGCCAGCCGCGGCACGGTGTTCAAGGAGGCCTACTCCCAACATTCTGCATGCACCCAGAGCAGAGTCTCAATGTTCACCGGCCTCTACCCTCACGTGACCGGACACCGCACCCTCAACCACCTGCTGCATCCGCACGAGCCGAACGTCTTCCGGTCACTCAAAGAGTCGGGCTACCACGTTGCATTCGCAGGAGCCCGAGGCGACATGATGGCCCCAGGAGTTACCGAAGATTCGGTTAGCCGTTTCGGATTCACGCGACCTCCCGAGCCAGCCGCTCTGGCCAGGTTCGGCCCAACCGTGTACCCGCCTGAGCATCGCTACTACAACGTTTTCTACGACGGCTTGTACTCCGAAGATCTATTCGACTTCGACGAGGCGACAGTGCAGACCGCGATCGATTGGCTGACCGATGGGTTACCCGAGCCGTGGTGCCTGTTCATCGCGCTGATGTACCCGCATCCCCCCTTTGCTGTCTCCGAACCGTGGTTCTCGATGCACGACCGCTCCGCCGTTCCGTCGCCAACTCCTCCACGAGCCACTGGCGAGCCTCGCTACATGCAGGCCATCCGCGACCGCTATGAGCTCGACCGGATGGATGAGTCCGACTGGCGCGAGCTCATCGCGACGTACTACGGGATGATCAGCCGCGTCGACGACCAGTTCGGTCAAGTCATGTCAGCAGTGAACGCGGCTGGTCTCGATGACCGGACAGTCACGTTCTTCCTCACCGACCATGGGGAGTACCTCGGCGACTTCGGACTGATCGAGAAGTGGATGTCAGGGCTCGATGATTGTCTGCTCCACAATCCACTGATTGTGCACGACCCTGCAGCACGGGCCAGCGAGACGAGCACCTTCGTCGAGCTCATCGACCTCGCCCCAACACTGCTCGACTATGCAGGCGTCGATTCGCAACACCTCCAGTTTGGGCGCAGCCTTCGCCCTGTGGTGCTCGACCCGACCCGCGATCACCGCGACGCGGCATTCAGCGAGGGCGGGGTAAATAGCAACGAGGTGCACCTGCTCGACTCAGTGGAAGGCGGGCCGTACCAGCACAAGCTTGCTCTCCAGAACGAGGACACCACGCTGCTTGGTCGAGCCATCTCTGTCCGAACTCAAGATTGGGTCTACATCGAGCGCCTCTACGAACCCGCCGAGCTCTATGACCGCCACAACGACCCCGACGGAACGACCAACGTCGCCCACGTCCCGGAAAATGCTGATGCCTGTCGGGAGCTAAAGGACAGGATCTTCGCCTGGCTGCTCGAGACGAGCGATGTCAGTTCGTCCACGGTGGACGAGCGACTCGACCCGGCCCTGGTCGCCAGCTTCGTTGAAGACCTCAACAGCAACTGACCTGGGCGGCCCGCCCTCCGGCAACTCCAGAAGCGATGTCAGTTGGTGTCGGGCGGCAGCTTCGCTGATCCGATGCCGCGCAACAAGAGTTCGCAGCAGAGCTGCATCACCTCTACCGGATCAACATTGTCGGGGTCCAGAATCCAAAGTCCCTGGACACCGTCCATCACCGCCTGTGCCAGAGTGGCCGCAGTT
>JAHRVJ010000151.1 GCA_019090765.1 Ilumatobacteraceae bacterium | reverse complement strand
TCGACGCGAATCGATGTCACTCGCGTTTTCTGAGGTCCCCATGGCCTTCGCGCTGGTGTTCCTCGCGCCAGGTTGGTCACTTGCCGCGCGTGTTGCGGGAAGCATGTTCGTGCTGCTCATCGTGCGGAGATCGCCTGCATACAAGCTGTTCTTCAACGGTGGGCTGTTCGCATTGGAAATAGGACTGTCGTTCTTGATCTTCCGCGCGCTGCTCCAGTGGTGGGGCACGGGTGATACTCAGCTTGTCCTCGCGGCGGTACTCGCGATGTCGATAGCTAGCACCGCGGGCACAATTATTGTCTCACTTGCAATCGCTCGTTTTGACGGGGATTCATCCAGGAACTTTCGGGCGCGAATTAGTGGAGCGGTTTGGTTGATGGCCATCGTTTCTGCATTTGCCGGCATGGTCCTCGGTCTGGCTCTTATCTCTCCGTGGCTCTTGCTGGTCGCGTGCGCACCGCTCTGCCTCGTGTGGTACACGACAGTCGCGTACGGGTCGCTCCAGCAACGCCTGTGGGACCTCGATGCGGTCCACGGCTTTACGGGGCGCGTTGGCCAGTCGCTTGACCCCGAGCAAATTGGTGCTGTCGCGATCGAAGAGGCTTCAAGGCTCTTGCGGTCGAAGTCGGCTGCGATGGTGGCGTTTGATGTTGGCGGTTCAGCTCTCATCAGAACTGTTGGAACCTGGTCGTGGACCCTGCCTACGGATTCTTCTGATCATGCGTGGGCAGCCGTAATCCATGCCGACGGTGCACAGCTCTTGACAAGCAGCGATCGTGACCAGCTCGGGATTATTGACGTTGTCGGCAACCCGACGGACATGATTGTCGCTTCGATTCACGACGATTCGGGCCCACTAGGTCTCCTCGCGGTAGCCGGACGATCGGGCGATTCACGCCGGTTCACTCCCGAAGATGTAGCGCACGTTCAGAATCTGGCGGAGCAACTCGCCCCGAATCTCCGAAAAGGGATGTTGCACCAGCGGATCGAAAGGGAGGCTCGCCATGACGGGCTGACTGGTCTGCCAAACAGGACTTCGTTTGAGTTGGCAGTTGTAGAGGCCACCACCGACCGACCTCCAGATCGGGTCCTGTTTGTGATGATGCTCGACCTCGACCGGTTCAAAGAGGTCAATGACACCCTTGGCCACCATGCCGGCGACGCGCTACTGATCGAGGTATCCAAGCGATTGGCGGCCCGCTTGCAGCCTGGAGACGTTCTCGCTCGTCTCGCAGGCGACGAGTTCGCGCTCTTTGGGGACCGCTGTAGCAATGAGGAAATGGTTCGCTACGCGCATTCCCTATTGGCCGATGCAGGCCGACCAGTGGTTCTCGACGGCCTCGAGATCGTTGTTACGGCCAGCGCAGGGCTAGCTGTGCTGGCGGACACGGATCATGATGCAACGATTCCGTTGCGTCACGCCGACATTGCGATGTACAACGCCAAAACTCAGCGTCTCGGAGTCGAGGTATATAGCGAGAGTATCGATCGCAGAACGCCTGCCCGTTTGTCGATGCTCGGCGATCTGCGATCCGCGATTGAAGACGACCAGCTATTCGTCAACTATCAGCCCAAACTTGATCTCGCCACTGGCACGGTTATCGGCGCCGAAGCGCTAGTCCGGTGGACCCACCCCGTCCGCGGTATGGTCCAGCCTGCACAGTTCGTTCGCGTTGCCGAAGATACGGGCCTCATCAAACAGTTGACCGACTTAATGCTTGATTCGGGAATCAGCGCACTTCGGGGTATGCACGATCGCGGTTACCACCTGGGGCTCGCAGTGAATCTGTCGACCCACGACCTACTCGACACCCGGCTTGCTCATCGTGTCGATGAGCATTTACGTGCAAGCGGGGTTGATCCCGGTCGACTGACCCTTGAGATAACTGAATCGTCGCTGCTGATTGATGCGCCGCGAGCGCGGGCGACGATCAACGATCTGAGCGATATCGGCGTACGCATGTCGATTGATGACTTCGGCACGGGCTACTCCTCACTTAGCTACCTAAGGCGCCTTCCAGTCAACGAACTGAAGATTGACAAGAGCTTTGTCGCCAATGTCTTGCTCGATGAGCAGGACGAGGTGATTGTTCGTTCAACCATCGATTTGGGACACAACCTCGGGCTGCAAGTAGTAGCCGAGGGCGTAGAAAACAACGAGGTGCTCGACCGCCTCCGTCGGTTCGGGTGTGACGTCGCCCAGGGGTTCTGCATTTCGCGACCATTGGACATCGAGCACTTCATGTCGTGGCTCAGCACGACCACCCACCCGATCCGCACCAGTGACCCGCTGCTCCCTGAGGAGTGGGTCGCCAACGAGGACGCTAGTCGCCAAGCTGATCGTACAAACTGACTTGGCTCAGTGAGCGAAGCTGCCACCGCTCGGATGTTGTGCGGGTGGGAACGCCTCAAGCTGCTTGACTGCGTCTCTCAGGTTCTCAACGAGTAACGCGGCGAGATCACGGCTGAAGCCTTCACGCACAACGACGCGCAAGACGGCGATCTCCGTAGCATTTTCGGGCATGGTGTACGCCGGAACTTGCCATCCGTTACTGCGTAGGTGATCAGAAACGTCGAACACGGTGTAGCTCGCGCCTTCTTTCAATCGGAAAGCGAATACCGGAATTGCCGACCCGTCGCTGACCAACTCGAATGGCCCAATTTCAGCGATGGCTCCCGACATGAAGGTCGCGAGGTCACGCAAGCTCTCCATGATCCGCCGGTAGCCATCTCGGCCAAGACGTAGGAAGTTGTAGTACTGCCCCACGATCTGGTTTCCGGGCCGCGAGAAGTTGAGGGTAAACGTGGGCATATCTCCGCCGAGATAGTTGACGTGGAACACGAGGTCTTCGGACAGGTCATCCTGCCCGCGCCAGATCACGAAGCCGATTCCCGGGTAAACGAGCCCATACTTGTGGCCCGAAACGTTGATTGAGCGAACGAGTGGGAGACGAAAGTCCCACTTCAAATCGGGGTGGAGAAACGGTGCCACGAAGCCACCGCTGGCAGCGTCGATGTGGA
>JAHRVJ010000150.1 GCA_019090765.1 Ilumatobacteraceae bacterium | reverse complement strand
GGCGGCTCGGTGGTGGCACCGCCGAGCCGTTGTGGTTCTTGCGGGCTCCGTCTGGGCCCGCTTGATCTTGTACCGGTATTGAGCTGGGTTGCACTGCGCGGCAAGTGCCGGCGCTGTCGCTCGCCAATAGGTATCGAACCAATCCTGATCGAGATCGCGACCGCCTCGGTATTCGTCCTGATGGCAGTTGAATTTGGCTCGACCGCACCACTGCCGGCTTACTGCATTCTCGGCGCAACCCTGGTCGCTCAAACTTGGATCGACCTGCACACTCAACGCTTGCCGCGTGAAATCACTTATACCGCGATCGCACTCGGAGGTATCGCGCTGATTATCGCAGCGCTCATCTGGGGAGAGCCCGAACGCATCTGGATGATGCTGCTCGGAGCCGCGATCGCGCTTGTTGCGATGTGGCTGATCTTCTACTTCAGCAATGGCGGCATGGGCGAAGGGGACGTCCGCCTCGCTCCATTGCTCGGCATGTACCTTGGCTGGCTGAACCCCGGAATCGTGTTGCCCGGCTTGTTCTTCGGTTTCGTTACCGGCGCGGTGGTAGGAGTCGCGATGATGGCGATCGACAAGGCTGGCAGACGCACAGCAGTGCCCTTTGGTCCCTTCCTCGCTCTCGGTACGCTCATCGCAATTTTTTACGGGCAGAGCTTCGTCGACTTTGTACTCCATCGCTGAGCCCCGATCACATCGCGGCGTTCGAGCTGTTGAGCACGCCGTACATCGCTGAGACAAGGGCAACGGCGACGAAGCCCACCATGACGCCGACGCCCACAATCATCAGCGGCTCAAACATCGTTGTGAACCGCTTGATCCGGCTTTCGAGTTCTCGGTCGAAATAGATGCTCGCAACTTCAAGCTGCGCGTCGAGCGTTCCGGTTTCCTCGCCAACCTTGAACATCTGCTTGGCCGCGCCAGGAAACAATTCAGTGTCGATCAGCGGTTGCGAGAACCCCTTGCCCTCGAGCATCTGTGCCCGGGCGACTTCCAGCCGCTCCTTAAAGACAATATTGCTGGTGGCCTCAGTTGTTGTCTTGAGCCCCTCCGGAAGTGGCACGCCAGCTTTCACCATCGCGCCGAGAATGCGACAGAAACGTTCGAGTAGCGCGTACTCGACAATTCCTGAGATCACTGGAATCTTCAGCATCATCCGCTGCTTCCAGAGAACCCCAGTCGGATGCTTGAAGAGGAACATCAGCACCGAGATGAAGACAATCGCGACTGCTGCAGTGATGAACCACAAATCGGTAAAGAAGCGTGAGAAGAAGAGCATCATCCGCGTTGGTAGCGGCAGTTCGGCGCCTAGTTCTTCGAATAGCGGCTTGAATTGTGGGAGCACGTAGCCAGCAAGCAGCAATACAGTGCCGAATGCCATCACCATCACGACCAAAGGGTACGACAGCGCCGATACGACCTTACCCCGCGTGTCGATCTCGCGCTCGAGGTACTCAGACAGGCTTTCCAGCGCCGTATCAAGCTGACCAGAAAGCTCGGCTGACTGCACAATGCCCACGTAGTACTCGGGGAACACTTCGGGGTGAGCTGCTGTGGCAGTAGAGAAGAGCCCACCGTTTCGAAGGTCGTCAACGAGGTTGCTCAATGCCCGTCGCAAGGCAACGTCGTCGGTCTCATCACCAATGGTCACCAACGCGTCGGTGATCGGAATTCCCGCTTTGACGAACACCGCCAGCTGGCGCGTGAAGTTCATCAACTCCTTCTTTTTCACCTTCTCCTTGGTGATTTCGAAGTCGAGCATGCCTCGACGTTCCTCGATCTTGGTCGGGAAAAGATCCTGCGCGACGAGAATCGAGCGCGCCGCGCCGACAGTGTCGGCCTTGGTTACACCTTCGACCGGGTTTCCGGTCTGGTCGATTGCGGCGTATGCGAATTTTGGCATCTGGATGCTCCGGGTTCAGGGATTCAGTGGGCGAAGAGGGTTCGGACGGTTTCTGGAATGGTTGTGATGTCGTCTTCAACCATCTGCATTGCTTCTCGGAGCATCGTGCGCATACCTTGAGCAACTGCTAGACGGCGTAGTTCTTCGGTCGTCGCCCAACCGACGATCAAACGGCGCACCTCAGGCGTGATTCTCAGCAGCTCATACACGCCAATACGATCGCGATACCCGGTGTTGGAGCAGTAGCTGCATCCCTTCCCGTGATAGAAGACTGTCTTGTCGCTGCCGCCAGAGTGTTGGCGGAATACCGCCAACTCCTCAGCGCCTGGGGTATACGGCTCCTTACAGTTCTCACACATCTTGCGAAGCAGGCGCTGCGAGACGACGCCGACGATCGCGGAGGCAATAAGAAACGCCTCGATACCCATGTCGAGCAAGCGGTGCAGCGCTGCCACCGCATCGGTTCCATGCAATGAGGACAACACGAAGTGACCGGTGAGGGCCGACTGGATGGCGATTCGCGCGGTATCGACATCACGAATCTCACCAACGAGAATTGTGTCGGGGTCCTGACGCAGCAATGCCTTGAGTCCGGTCGCGAATGTCAGACCGGCCTTGGCGTTTGTCTGCACCTGGTTGATACCGGGGAACACGTACTCGACTGGGTCTTCGACGGTCGTGACGTTCTTGCCCGTCGAGTTGATCTCGAGCAGGGTGGCATACAGCGTGGTCGTCTTTCCGGCGCCAGTTGGCCCCGCACAGATGACCATTCCATATGGAGCGTGAACGAGCTTCGAATACGTCTTGTACGTTTCGGGTGGCATACCCAATTCGTCAAGCCCAACCATCGACTTCGACTTGTCGAGAATACGCATCACGATTTTCTCGCCGAAGACGGTAGCCACCGAGGAAACGCGCACATCGATTTCCCGACCATCGACCTTGGTGGAGAACTGGCCATCCTGCGGCGCACGCTTCTCGACGATGTTCATCTCCGACATGATCTTGAGTCGACTGATCAGCGCATTGTGGGCTGAGATCGGCAGGCTGAAGGCCTCAATAAGGTGGCCGTCGACGCGAAATCGGATACGTAGCCGATCATCTAGGGGTTCGATATGAATATCTGAGCTGCGGTCGCGTAGCGCCTGACCAACGATCTTGCTAACCAACTGGACAACAGGTGCTTGGTCGTCGAGGTTGACCTCGGCATTTGTTTCGGCAACATGTTTCTGTTCGTCTTCGTTGGCAAAGCTGGAAACGATGTCAACAACGTCAGACGACGAGCGGTACATCTGCTCGAGGAATGAGGTGACGGTCTTATCATCGGACGCCTGCCAGATGAAGCGTTGCCCCGTTGCGGCCTCCACCTTCTGCCGACGAGACTCCGAAGGGTCCGCGGCGTACAGCACGAGAGTGCCGTCTTGGTCAGCGATCGGCATCACCTTGTGCTGGCGGGCCACATCCTCAGGGAAGCGGGTAACGATCTCTTCATCGAGTTCCGACAGGCCACTATCGGCCACCGGAACCTGACATACCGCAGCTACCGCCTGGGCCAACACACTGCGACCCACACCGTGCTTGTTCAGTAACGCGATACCCAGTTTCAGAAGATCGCCGTCTGCTTCTTGGAGCGCCGGGGCGAGCACCTCTGCGGTGAGCTGACCGCTCTGGATAAGCGCCTGCCCGACCGCGGCGCACTCGCTGGCAGACTCACCGGCTTGCGACGCAGGTGGATCGGCCAACGCTGTGGCGGTGCCACCGCCCGTTGGCGCTGCATCCTCTGACTTGTTTTTGCGGAGTGCCATCAATAGATCCTTGACTTCAGGTCTGCGCGTTCACTGGCGCATTGTCTAACGGTGCAGCACTACCAACGGCCGCGCCCCCATCTGGAGCTGATGGTGACTTCTTCTTGGCAAGCTCACTACGGCGGACGAACTGGCCGGGGTCGAGGGCAATGATTGCCCTTTCAACCTCTTCGAGCCGCTCGAGCTGGACCGCGGTTTCAACGTCCATGTACTGATCTTGTAGCTGTGTTTCGAGGTCGGTGACGCGCACCGTGGCCTTATCCATGGCCTCGCCCATTGTTCCTTGGAAACGTTCGACCTCGATACGCACCAGTTCGACTTCGCCGACCGCGCCGGTGATCCGGTCCTTGAGTTCGTCGACCGCGTCGACGTCGAAGTTCTCGAGACGGGTCAACATTTCGCGAAGTGAAACGCCGACATCTGCGAACTTGCCGTCCGTGGCGCTGATGCGATCGTTAAGCATCGTGACTGCCTCATCCAGACCCGCGCTGACACGACCGACGTAGGCGTCGATATCGGCGATGCGTTGCCCCAGGTCTTCACCAATTCGAGCTTCGGCCGTAAGAATGCGATCGTTGACGCGGTCTTCAACCTGGTCGACACGGTTACCAACGATGTTGGAGACCTCTGACTGCTGCCGGGCGGCCTGTGCCGACACGTCGTCTAGCCGGCTGGCCAACGCTGTCAGCCGGCCATCGATCTCGCCACCGACATCGTCGGCAACTCTGTCCATCCGTGCTTCGGTGGCTTCGGTTACCTCGTTGAAGTGTCGAACCAGCTGCGCAGCTTGATCGTCGAACTTCCGCAGATTCTTGTCGAGAGTCCCGAGATCACCTTGCATCCGCTCCTGACGGTGTTCGAGTTGCCTCACGATTGGCCTTGCGGCCGAGTCAACAGCCGCGGCCAACCCGACATTTGCTTCATCGACGACGCGGCCGATCCGAGAATCCATCTCCTCGTGCCGCCGCTTGTTCATCGTGGTGAACTCAGCCAAGCGCTCCTCTAGAACACGCTGAATGTCTTGTTGAAACTCTACAGATGCTGCACTTGAGCGTTCCAAGGCAGGCATCAACGTCCGCAGCTGCTCTTCGGTCTGGCTACGGGCAACACGCTCAGCAGCAATTTCGTCGCTGAGGCGTTGCACCTCATCAGACACGTGCCGGCTGTAGCGGTTCAGCTCCTCCTGCACCGCCGCGACGACACCAGATCGAAGTTCATCGAACTGATCAGTCATGGCAGTGCCAAGAAGCTGGGACGTTTGGGGGGAGTGGTGTCATAGGTTTCGTTCGTTTAGTTTCTGTCGATCGTCTCGACTCGCAAATGATGTATCGACCATTCCTCACAAGATCTTGAGAAATCGCTGATGGAGTGTTGACACTCCCAACCCGGGTAGTCACGCGAGGCGGCGCGTATTGTGTTGACGATGCGGGTACATGTAGTTGACGGGACGTACGAACTCTTTCGGCAGCACTTTGGTGCGGCTAGCCGACACGCTGATCGGCACCGATACGCCGCCGCTGCGGGGGTGGTTTCATCAACGCTGACGCTGGTCGAGGACGGGGCGACCCACATTGGCGTGGCATCGGATCACACCATCGAGAGCTTCCGAAACGAACTCTGGAGCGGCTACAAAACCGGTGAAGGGATGGACCCCGAGATCCTCGAACAGATTCCGGTGATGGAACGGGCGCTGGAAGCAGCCGGATTCACGGTCTGGGCGATGGTCGACCATGAGGCCGACGACGCTCTCGGCGCAGCCGCTGCTGTTGCCGACCTTGACGAGCGAGTTGATCAGGTACTGATTGTTACTCCCGACAAAGATCTCGGGCAATGTGTACGCGGCGATCGTGTGGTGCAATTCGATCGACGCAAACGTGAGATCATCAACGCCGAGGGTGTACGCGAGAAGTTCGGCGTTGGCCCGGAGTCGATACCTGACTACTTGGGCCTCGTGGGCGACACTGCAGATGGGTTTCCGGGGCTGCCCGGATGGGGAGCCAAGAGTGCGGGGCTGGTACTAGCTCGATACACCCATCTCGAGTCCATCCCGACCGCGGTCGGGCAGTGGGACGTGAGCGGACTCCGCGGGGCCGCCAAGCTGTCGGCCACTCTTGAGGCCAATCGCGACGAAGCGATGCTGTTCCGCAAGATTGCAACCCTTGACCTCCAAGTTGAGGTCGGCGTCGTTGACGACTGGAAGTGGCGAGGGCCG
>JAHRVJ010000149.1 GCA_019090765.1 Ilumatobacteraceae bacterium | reverse complement strand
GTTGGGCCGTAGAAACCGAATGCCGCGCCCTGGGCGAGCGCCGCGATGGCCAACATCCAAAACTGAAGCTGATCGGTGATGACCGCGAATCCCATGCCAGCCGCTGAGCTGAGCAGGACTCCCTGGCTAACCAGTAATACCCGCCGCTTCGGGAGACGGTCGGCAGCAACTCCTCCGAGCGGAGTGGAAATCAGCATTGCCACTCCGAAACAGAGGTACACCAAACCGAGCGCGCCTTCGCGCTCAGTCAGGTCCCAAGCGAGCACCCCGCGCAGCAGAAACTGCATCTGGACCGACATGAACGAAAACGTGCCCGACCACCACAATCGCTTGTATTCGGGGATGCGTAGCGATGAAAATGCTGCGCCCGCCCCTACGCGACCGGAAGACATAGGCCGCTCAGCGTTCAGCGGCGACGCTGAATTCGGGTGACCCGCCTGACTCGTACTGGTATCAATACGGGTGCGGGACCGCGTGCTGCCAGGGCTACGCCCGCGGCGACAACAAGGCCAGCCATGAGTGCAAGAGCGATGAGCACGTGTTACAGGGTAGCGCGTGTGATTCACTGAGTACATGACAGACCTCGAAACGATGCCGGCCGACGTCGATCTCGACCCGGAGGAGCTAACTGAGACCAGCGAACCGACAGCAGCTCACATCGTCAAGACCAAACGCGGCGAGAATGCCGCGGCAGTAGTGCTTGAAGCCCGCGTCATGGGTACCCCTGTTGAGGCGCTGTGCGGGTTTGTTTGGGTCCCTTCCCGCGACCCCAAACAGCTACCTGTCTGCGAAGAATGCAAGAGTGTGTACGGCGTGTATCGAGCCTTCAACGACGGTCTCAACGAGACTCCAAACGACTGACCTCGCATCGATCTCACACCGGGCGCAGCTAGCGAAAATCGCGGCTGGCAGTTTTGGCAGGGATGGGGAGCGGCGCCAGATGCTCAGCGACGATGTTGACAACACCTTCGCTGCGTTCGAGGCGACCGCGAATGAGCATCGCTGGCGCGCTGCGGGCGATCTTGCGGAAACGTTCCCAACAGCCCTTTGACACCACCACATTGATCAACCCTGTCTCGTCTTCGAGGTTGAGGAAAGTAATGCCCTGCGCGGTCATCGGACGCTGACGGTGGGTGACGACGCCAGCGACGCGCACAGTTGAACCAGGTTCTGGATCCCAGAGTTGTACTGACGTGATCACCCCCAACTTGTCCAGTTGCTCACGCACGAAAGTTGTGGGATGCCCATCGGGCGAAACTCCCGTGGCCCAAAGGTCGGCCACCGATTCCTCAACCGGGGTCATCCCCGGCAAATGCGGAGCCTCTGCTCCGGTCACCACCCCTGCTAGTCGCCCGGGGCGTGACTGAGCTGTTGCTCCAACCGTCCACAGCGCCATCCGACGATCGAGCCCGAAGCATTCGCCGAATACTCCACCGGTGGCCATTGCTTCAAGGTGGGCCAAGCTCAGCGCCGGCACCCGCCGGACAAGGTCTTCGGTGTCAGTAAACAGACCGCCCGCTTTGCGAACTGACTCGATTTCTTCCGCGAGTGCCGACCCAATTCCGCGTAGCGAACCCAAGCCGAGGCGCACGGCAATGCCATCGCTGGCAGGTTCATCACAAGGCTCCAATGCGGCTGTGGCCAGCGAAGCATTGAGGTCTGGGGTGTGCACCACTACCCCGTGGCGACGGGCATCACGCACCAACGTGTGCGGCGACCAGAACCCCATTGGCTGAGCGTTGAGTAACGCCGCACAGAACGCTGCGGGCTCGTGATACTTGATCCACGAAGAGGCGTACACGAGATAAGCAAAGCTCACCGAGTGCGACTCCGGAAAGCCGTAGTTGGCAAAAGCCTTCATTTTCATGAACAGCTCGTCTGCAATATCGTCGGTGATGCCACGCTCGGCCATTCCCGCATACAGCCGCTCTTTGAGTCGTTCCATCCGCTCCGCGGAACGCTTTGACCCCATGGCCTGACGTAGCTCGTCGGACTGCGCCGGGGTGAACCCGGCAACGTCGATCGCCATCTGCATCAACTGTTCCTGGAACAGTGGGATACCGAGAGTTTTGCCGAGCGAGTTTTCGAGCAGCGGATGAAGGTAGGTGATTGGTTCGAGACCGTTACGCCGCCGAATGTACGGATGCACCGAACCGCCTTGGATGGGGCCGGGCCGGATCAGCGCAACTTCCACTACCAGGTCATAGAAGCGGCGCGGCTTGAGCCGCGGCAGCGTTGCCATCTGCGCCCGTGACTCGATCTGGAACACTCCCACCGTGTCGGCACGGCACAACATCGCGTAAACATCGTCATCTTGGGGGATCGTGGCGAGATCGATTTCGTGGCCTCGATGCTCGCGCACCAGGTCAACGGCATAGTGCAGCGCCGAAAGCATCCCAAGTCCGAGCAGATCGAACTTCACCAGACCGGTACGGGCGCAATCGTCTTTGTCCCACTGCAACACCGAGCGGTTCTCCATCCGGGCCCACTCGACCGGACAAACTTCGATTACCGGCCGGTCGCAGATGACCATTCCCCCCGAGTGGATACCAAGATGGCGCGGTGCGTCTTCGACTTCGGCCGCCAACTCCAATACCGGCTCGGGGATGGTGCAGTCGGGTTGTTCGGCAGTGGACGCCACGTTGCCCCACCCATCAACCTGTTTCGACCAGGCATCTTGCTGACCGGGCTGATAGCCGAGCGCCTTGGCCATGTCACGAACCGCCGACCGTGACCGATAGGTTATGACGTTGGCCACTTGAGCTGCGTGATGGCGGCCGTAGCGCTCGTAGACATACTGGATCACTTCCTCGCGACGATCGCTTTCAATGTCGATATCGATGTCGGGTGGGCCATCACGTTCGGGCGAGAGGAAACGCTCGAACAGCAACCCGAGCGACACGGCATCGGCCGCGGTGACCCCAATGGCGTAGCAGACCGCCGAGTTGGCAGCACTCCCCCGGCCTTGACAGTAGATATTTGAGCGCCGACAAAACTCAACAATGTCCCAGACAACAAGGAAGTAGCCAGCAAAGTCGAGCTGACCGATCAACGCGAGTTCATGGTCGATTGTCTTCCATGCACGCGCCCGCAAAGACAGGTCCTCGGAACCAACAGGACGTTCCCCATACCGGCGTAGGGCACCTTCAGCTGTGACTTGACGGAGATATTGCATTTCGCTCATTCCCGGAGGGCAAGGGAACGGGGGCAGGTTCGGAGCGACGAGCGAAAGATCAAACGCTGCCGCCCGACCGATTTCGGCGGCCCGTTCGACAACTCCGGGATAACGACTGAACCTGCGCTGTTGCTCAGCGCCTGACCGCAGATGAGCGCCAGCCGCAGCAGGCAACCACGGATCGATCTGATCGAGACTGCGTCGCGCCCGCACAGCAGCCAGTGCCGTTGCCAGCTTGCGCTGCGCTGGTGTGGCGTAGTGAACGTTGTTGGTTGCCACACACTCGACCCCCTCCCGGTGCGCAACCTCGGCAAGTGCATCGTTGCGCGCCGAATCGAGCGGGTCGCCATGATCCCAAAGTTCGACCAACACTCGGTCTTGCCCGAACGCTTCGATGAGGCCGCGGAGTTCGCGTCGCGCCGCGCTCGGACCATTGCTCACTAGCGCCGCTGGCACAGCTCCCTTCCGACACCCGGTAAGCGCCCAGGCGTGGCCGACAAGTCGGGTAGCAAGATCATCGAAGTTGAACCGCGGGGCTCCCTTTACGCCAGCAAGGTGACCGTTGCTGAGTGCCCGCGAAAGGCGGGCATAGCCATCAGGGCCATCAGCCAACACAACGAGATGCTGCCCGTCGGGGTCGGGGGCGTGCGGGTCGGGCGCATCGGGTTCTATACCGATCGTGATTTCGGTACCGAAAACCGTAGGCAAGCCGACCGCCTTAGCTGCTTCGGCAAATCGCACAACCCCGTAGAAGCCGTTGTGATCGGTGATCGCCAATGCCTCCAGACCCAGCCGAGCTGCTTCGGCGGCTAGCTCTTCGGGGTGAGAGGCACCGTCGAGAAACGAGAAGTTCGAATGACAATGCAATTCGGCGTACGGCACCGTGGCTGTTGGCGGAACAAAGTTGGGTGGGGGTTCGAACGGCTGGCGCTTTCTACCCCAGGCCGGGCCGTCGCCGCCCGAATTCCATGATGGACTCCCGGGGGCGCGACCGTCTCGCCCTCGCGGGGAGGGAGAGGTGGCACGACCAGACAGAGTCGCTTCAAGTTCGCTCCATGACCAGGACGGGTTATTGAACCCCATCCTTCATATCATCGAACAACTGTGCTAGGAATGCAAATCTAAGGAACGCTAGAGCGGGCGGAGAGCGACTAATGCACCGCTCAACCCGGGGTCGGCCAGTTCAATTGCTTCGCTCCAACCGAACCAATCAATCTCCTGGCTCTCATCGGCCGGTGGGTCAGGGTCGACATCTCCGGCATCGATTAGATATCTCAAGTCCAGGTGCGTATGGCCACGGCCACCTGGATGCACATCAACATGCAGTAGTTCCGGCACACCACCAACATCAACCGGGCCCGCGAATTGCACATCGATACCCGTCTCTTCCCGACACTCACGTAGCGCCGCCGCCCACGGAGTCTCGCCTTGATCAATATGTCCACCGGGCTGCAACCACAAGCCGAGCCGCTTGTGTTTCAACAGCATCACCCCTCGGCTGCCAATGATGATTCCAGATCCGGTGACGTGAATCAGGTCAGATTCACGCTCGAAGGGGTCGGCTAACTGGTCGTAGGCCTCAAGGAACAATTCGACTGCCAACGCCTCGCGATCGTCAACGGGTGATCGTCCAACGACATCAGCCCGGACCCGATCCATTACCTCAACGGAAGTCATCGTCAACTCCATGCTCACCTGGGGTTATCGCCGGACCAAACAACATCACTGTAATTTCTGACACTTTCTTCTTGAGTTTGGCAACTTCCGTACCGATAGCAACAACAGGATACGAAATCACCCACTACCCCGGTTGGCGGAACTGGCAGAACTCAATGGAACTAGACACAAACCTCGCACCACGCATCTTGATCGCTGTAGATGACCCGGACCTCCGACGCACAAGCGTCGCTGGGCTTCGGGCGGCTGGTTTCAGCGTGAGCGCACCGACCGACGGCGATGCCGCGATCTTGCTCGCCGAATCCTTCTCCCCCGATGTACTGGTCGTATGTTCTCATCTGCGCGCCCCTGACGGGCGACCGCTCTACGAACGTCTGCGTGACTCCAGTGAGCAATACCTACTGTGCATCGCCGACGAAGGGGCCCACCGCGTCCGCTCGGCCGTCCTACTCTCGGGAGCTGACGACGCTGTATCGGTTCCGATCTCAGCCGAGGAACTTGCCGCACGTTGCCATGCCCTCTTGCGTCGCCCACGTCAGCTTCAACATCGCATCGACAACAACATGACCACGACTCTTACGTTCGGGGCGTTGACCATCGATCTCGGTCGTCGTGAAGTTCGTGTCGATGACGAAGAAGTGGCCACCACCAGGATTGAATTCTCGCTGCTCGAACAACTTTGCCGGCGCCCGACCGAGGTCTGCACCCGCGAGGAACTGCTCGATGCTGTTTGGGGACCGAAGTGGGTCGGCGACAACCACGTCGTTGACGTCCACCTATCCAACCTCCGCCGCAAGCTTGATAAGGCTGCACCTGAAGTGAAAGTAATCCATACCGTACGTGGGGTGGGCTTCCGACTGGCTAACGATGTCACCGATTCACTTGAGATCTCTCACCCCTTCGGTATGGCCACTCCCGTTCCCGTCTGAGCAACAGCTTCAGTCGTAGCGCGCGCTGATCCAC
The DNA here is from genome assembly GCA_019090765.1 of Ilumatobacteraceae bacterium. GTDB lineage: Bacteria > Actinomycetota > Acidimicrobiia > Acidimicrobiales > Ilumatobacteraceae > Sva-07. The sequence goes on along the minus strand of JAHRVJ010000149.1, from coordinate 3,878 downwards.
CATCGCTGGTGTTCGGCAATCACGAGATAGCCATTGTGGTCGTCGGTGACCACTTGAAACCGAGCCAGCCGCCGATGCGCCTCAGGTTCCCACCAACGCTCCTCGACCGGCCAGGGGCCAGCCCAGCCAACTATCGGCCGAGCACGCCCCGGACGCCACCCCGAGGAAGCATCGCCCGACAACAGCCGCAAGACTGCCGGGCGGGCCGAGATCACTCCTCGCCCATTGACCTTGACGGTCGCGCCTTGCTCGTCGAGCAGCTCGATGGGGTGAGGATCGGTGAACACGGTCGCTGGTGACGGCGACGGCAGAGCCCCCGGCCACGGGCCAGATGGCCCGCTACCCGTGCCGTCTCGAGATACTGCCCGAGTCCTCCGGTCGAGGTCAACCATTCCTGCTGGCACCCATTGATAACGATCGGCCGGAAGGCGACCACCGCGCCACACCGGTACGGTCACCGCAGATTCCGAAGTCAACGTGGTCAAACGAGCAATTGCCCGTGACGCCTGACGGTCGGCTGCTGACTGCCCTCCCCACAAGCCCAGTTGGCTGCCGGTATCGGCACGCACTTCGTCGGGAGTCAGGCGAATCAGCGAAATGCCACCGGTTAATTCTTCGTCACTCCCCTTGGGCAAGCTGATCCAAGCATCTACTTGCCAGCGCACCCGTTCAACCATCGCCGGTGCCGACAGGCCGCCAGAGCGATACCAGGACCGCTCCGATCGTTCGCCGTGTTCAGATTCGAGCAGCACCACTAGTCGGGTACAGACCCGACCGTCAGCAGTAAGCGAACCGGCCACTTCGTCGGCCAACTGTTTAGCGACAAAAATCACTGCGCCGGACTGGTCTGCGGGATCATCGAAGACTTGGTCGAGACGACGCTCAGGAGCAGGGTCGGTGGTGCTGGGTGGACGGATATCGGCGCCAGAGGCCAATAGATGCGCATGCACACCGGGGTGACCGAAACGGCCAAGAACATCAGCAGCAGACAACTCGGCCAGATCGCCGAGACGGCGAAGACCCAAGCGGGTGAGTAACTCAACGAACTCAATGTCGGACTCACCAAGTGTCTGCAACCAGCCGATCGGAAGCCCGGTACAAAATGCTGGTGACTCGCCGTCGGCGACCACCACCGGCTTTCGGTGACGCACCGCGAGCCGGGCAGCCACGCTCGACGCAAACCGGCCGTCGGCTACTCCGACACCAACTTGTTCTCCAACGGACAGTTCCTTGCCAACCGTTGCTATGAGTTGCTCAGCAAGCGCCACATCGCCACCGAAATATCGCGCCGGTCCGCGCGCCGCCAAGCTGATCCATCCGGGTTCGATCACATCGAGACGTGGCGAAATCTCAGCAACCGCGCGGACCACAGGTTCGAACTGGCGGGCATCGCGATCTGGGTCGTGGTCGGCTAGCTCGATATGTGGGCAGCGACCTTGTGCCTGCCGACGGCGCTGGCCGACCACTACACCCTCAGTAGCGGCAGCCGAAGTTCGAGCGACCACCCGATTGGCGTGCATCACTGCGGCCGGAACATCAGCAGCGAAACCCGCAGCAGTCACCGACCAGTCTGGAACCCACACGGTGACAAAGCGCGGCGGTTGCTCCCCCATCGTCTTCTTCCTAACTAGCCGGGAGCAACAATTCGCGGCGGCCGTGGCCAGGCCAACGCCGCCCTGAGGCCTGCACTGTTACCGCTCGTTGCTGTAAGTAGCCATACCCATCGCCAACACCGCTCCAGCCGGTCGGTTCACCATGGAGAACACCATCGCAAGTGGTCGGCCCAGGGTCGCCCAACACGACCACAACTGCACCGCGCTGGCGTACTCTGGTGGCCAGCTTGCGCACCGCGCTTGGTCGTACGCCAGCCGGAACTCGGGCCAACAAAACGTCGAACCCGTCAACCGCCGCCGCCATCACATCGGGCCATCGTTGCGACCAATGTTTTTCGGCTGCCTCTCCGCCCTCCTGCTCACGGTTGATGGCCACTACCCGTTCGAGCGGAAGGCCAAATTCGCTAGCCGCGTCGAGCCCTACCGTCGGAACATCGACGATGCCCAGCCAAGAGCCCGCAGCCACCACCGGGGCCAACAGAGCAAGAGCCAGCGAGGTCGCTGCGGGACCCGTACAGGTCAGTGTTCGACCGCGGACCAGCCCGTCTTCGGGAAACAGATCGGCAAACGACTCAGCAAGCGGCAGTGTGCGCTCGTGGGCCAACAAGTCGTGAGCGAGTAGGTCAGTGGTGAGCGCGATGCGAGATTCAATTGCCAGTCCCATCCCGCCACTCTACGAACAATCGTTCGGGATTATGCAACAAACCCGAACGATTGGCAGTTCGGCCTTGGTTAACAGGTCAGCCTTGTTTGGCGTTCCAGCGCTCGCGAGCGGCACGGCTGCGCTCCAGCAGATCAGCCGGAACGCGCTTGGCGGCCTCCGACATTGCCGAGTCGTCGGTCGCGCCATCGCTGCTGCCAGTGTCGACCGCGGCGGGCTCCTCCGGCTGAAGATCTTCGAATGAAGGGGGCTCGACCCCGGGCTTCCAGTACTGGTACAGATCGCGAACCAGGTCGGCAAGACCATCTGAATCGTGGCCCTTATTGAGGTCAACCGTGATGATGTTTGCGTACACGTGCATGGCCTCTACTTGGCCGGTCGCGAACATCTGCCGAGCTAGCTCGTCGGAAGGTGTATCGCCATAAGCATCTTCAACTGAACTGAACTGCTCGTGGCCTGATCCTGAAAGCGTGCGGTTGATCTCGAAACGCACGACGCCCCGCGTGGTACTCGGACTCTCGGTGACGGCGACAGGCTGACCCATAGGCCTGCAAGCTAGCGCCCAGATGGCCGAGCGCACCAGTTCGCAACGGAGAGTCCTGGTCTTCGCTACGACAGCGCCTCTGCCAACACCGCGGGGAACTCACTCGGAGTGGAAGCGAGGACTGTGGCTCCCAAAGCGCTCAGAGCACCGGCATGATCGTGGTCGAAAGCGGGCGTCCCCTCATCGCTCAACGCCAGCAGGACAACTACTTTGACCCCCGCCGCCACCAGTTCGGCTACTCGCCGCTGCGACCGATCCGCGTTGCCACCTTCGTAGAGGTCGCTGATCAGAAACAGCACACTCTGTCGCGGGCGTTCGACCAGTTGCTGACAATATGTCAGCGCATTCGCAATGTCTGTGCCACCACCGAGTTGAACGCCAAACAGCACATCCACCGGATCATGGAGCTGAGCGGTCAAGTCGGTGACCGCCGTGTCGAAGGCAACGAACTGTGTTCGCAGCGTCGGTAGCTGTGCGAGAACACAAGCAAATAGAGAGGCGTAAACCACACTGTCGGCCATCGAGCCCGACTGGTCGACCGCAATGATTACATCGCGAGCAAGGCTCCGCTGATGACGACCGTGCCCGACGAGCCGCTCGGGAACAATGGTCCGGTGCTCAGGCAACCAATGCCGAAGGTTGACAGCAATGGTTCTGGGCCAGTCGATATCGCCGGGCCGAGGCCGACGCGTGCGCGCCGAGCGAGCAAGCGCGCCGCGCACTGCCTGCCGCGTCTGGTCGGTAAGGCGTTGTTCGAGGTCTGCAAGCACAGTTGCAATCACCTGCCGGGCGGTCGCGCGGGTCTCGTCAGGGAGGAAACGATTGAGTTCCACCAGCAGCGTGACGAGGTGGATGTCGGGCTCGATGGATTGCAGCAGCTCAGGTTCAAGCAGCATCTGTCGCAGGTCGAGACGTTCAACGGCATCACGCTGAAGAATCTGCACAACCGGCTTTGGAAAGTAGCGACGAATATCGCCCAGCCAGCGCACGACACCGGGCTTTGAGCGTCCTAACCCGCCGCCGCGACGACTACCGCGCCGCTCGTCAGCGCGGCGGTCGT
>JAHRVJ010000148.1 GCA_019090765.1 Ilumatobacteraceae bacterium | reverse complement strand
CGAGGGCGTATTGACCACATCGGCCGATGTGAATGCACTCGAGGTCACGATCACCGTCGGCGGCACCACCGTGGGTGGCTCCGACATCGCGAACGGGTTCCTGAACGGTTCGCCGATTAACGGCGTCACCTATTCGTGTGCCGGCCCCACACCCGTACTCGACTTTCAGACTGCCGACCCGAATATCACGGTTCCTGTGACCTTGACCGCTGCGTGAGCAGTAGCGCCAACTGTTCGACAACGGGGTTGAGGAGTGGGCCGACCCGCGTGGCCACTACCAGTTGACGAGCGGTGAGTGCCTTCCCTCCGCTCAGCGGACGGTCTCCATGTTCGGCTTGCGATATCGGCAGTACGGTCCATCCGGTATCAAGCCGGACCATTTCTCGAAGCACCTCAGGCTGGTGGCTTTCCGCCACCACATCGATCGGCGCCCCTAGTTGGCTCAACGTGTCGACGATCACCGACCGCGTGTGTGATCCCGCCGGGAACAACACCCATGGCCCCCAGGTGGAGGGCCGGCCGACACTTACGCCGGGAGGTCCGTACACCGCTAGTTTCTCCGAGAGCAGCGGTTCGCACGTGATGCCCTGGATCGGTTCGGGAGGCTCAACGCAGACTGCGATATCGAGTTCGCCCGCCACCAGCAGCTCAAGCAGTTGTGCCGACGGCGATACTCGGAGTAGCAACTCGACGTCGGGGTGAGTGGCTCGGAAGGTGCGTAGCTCTTCAGGGAAATGGACTACGGCCGCAGCATCGATCATGCCCAAACGAAGTCGACCGCTGCGGCCGCTTTGGATGCGGTGAGACCAGTCTGCCAAGTCGCCGGTTAGAGCAAGCACTTGTCGGGCATGAGTGATCACTGGCGCGGCACTGTCGCGGATTGCCCGGCGTCGCCCTTCGCGCTCGAACAGGGCAACTCCGAGCCGACGCTCAAGTTCGGCCAAACCCTGCGACAGCGCCGAAGCGCTGACGCCCACCCGCTCGGCCGCGATTGCCCAGGTGGGTTCTTCAACAACCGCAACGAGATACTCAAGCTGGCGAATCGAGAGGTCTGGCAGTGGCCGCACCCGAGGAAATATAGTTCAGTTGTGCTTCACAATTAGAACGATCGCACAATTATCACTTATCATCGTCGGAATGACTGCACGACAGATCGCTCCCGCCTCAGGCCGCCTGGGTGTCCTCACGCCCGGCCTCGGCGCCGTTTCCTCAACCTTCATCGCCGGAGTGCTCGCCGCCCGCAAGGGCCTGACGCCGCCCATTGGCTCCGTCTCACAGATGGCGCACATTCGCCTCGGCACAAAAGAAGAGAATCGCAACCCATTGATCCGGGAGTTTGTCCCCCTCGCCAGCCTTGATGATCTGGTCTTTGGCGGCTGGGACCCAATCTCACCGAACGCGCTCGAAGCCGCTCGTACCGCTGGCGTACTCGAAGGAGCCGACCTCGCGGAGATTTCAAGTGAGCTCGAATCGGTTGTACCGATGGACGCTGTCTTCGATCAGCGTTGGGTATCTCGTCTTGATGGCGTGCGCGTCAAGGACATCCCCAACAAGTGGGATCAGGCGATGGCGATAATCGACGACATCGCCACGTTCAAGGCCGAGAACGGATGCGACCGGCTCGTAATGGTGTGGTGCGGCTCGACTGAGGCCTACCAGGAACCTTCGGACGTTCACGCGTCCGTGGCGGCCTTCGAACAAGGCCTGAAGGACAACGACGACAACATTTCGCCAAGCCAAATCTATGTCTATGCGGCTCTGCAGTCAGATGTGCCGTTCGCCAACGGCGCCCCGAACCTCAGCGTCGACCTCGACTGCATGATCGAGTTGTCCAAGACTCGCAACGTGCCCATTGCCGGAAAGGACTTCAAGACGGGCCAGACCCTGATGAAGACAATGCTGGCGCCTGGTTTCAAAGCCCGGATGCTCGGGATGCGCGGCTGGTACTCAACCAACATCCTCGGCAACCGTGACGGCGAAGTACTCGACGACCCGGAGAACTTCAAGTCCAAAGAAGTATCCAAGCTCGGCGTGCTCGACGGCATCTTGCAGCCCGAGGTCTACCCCGACCTCTATGGCAACATCGATCACGTCGTGCGGATCAACTACTACCCACCCCGTGGTGACAACAAAGAGGGTTGGGATGCGATCGACATCTTCGGTTGGCTCGGGTACCCGATGCAGATCAAGGTCGACTTCCTGTGCCGCGACTCCATCCTCGCCGCGCCTATCGTGCTCGACCTGGCCCTGTTCATGGACCTCGCTCATCGCGCTGGCGAAGCCGGTGTGCAGGAATGGTTGAGCTTCTACCTCAAGGCGCCGCAAGCCGCTGGCGACGCACCTGCTGAGAGCGACCTGTTCATCCAACAGACCAAGCTGAAGAACACGCTTCGTGAATGGATGGGTGAGCAGCCCGTTACTCACTCCGAAGCAGGCTGAGCCCACGCCGACGCTTTCCAGCCCGCAGTGATCATTGTCGTATCCTCACCACTATGACGGCTGTCGTGATGGATGGAAATGGGTTGCGCGACGAGATCGTTGCCGGGCTGCGCAATCGGATTGAGGCAGAAAACTCACCCGATATTTGCCTCGCTACGGTGCTCGTCGGCGACGACGCGCCAAGCCAGCGCTACGTGCGAATGAAGCACAAGAAGGCCAGCGAGGCTGGTCTGACTTCCCGGCACGTCGACTTAGAGGCCACCGCTACCCAGGCCGAAGTTGAATCCGTGGTGCGGGGACTCGCCCTCGATGATTCGGTACACGGGATTCTGGTGCAACTCCCGCTACCCGATGGCCTCAACCCGGAACCTGTGATTGATTTGATTCCGCCGAAGAAGGACGTTGACGGCCTAACCGAACGTTCGATGGGCCGCCTTGTACGCGGCCGACCGGGTCTCGTGGGGTGCACACCACTCGGAGTGATGCGCCTGCTCGAGCGTTATGACATCGAAACCAGCGGGAAGCGCGCCGTTGTCATTGGCCGGTCAACCTTGGTCGGTCTGCCACTGTCGTTGCTTCTCGCTCGCAAAGGGGTTGACGCGACCGTCACTATGGCGCATTCGAGAACGGCCGACATGGCCGCGGTGGTTCGCGAGGCCGACATCGTGGTCGGAGCTGCTGGCCAGGCGCGGATGATCACCGCCGACATGATTAAGCCCGGTGCAACGGTGATCGATGTGGGTGTGTCGCGTACTGAGGACGGCATCGTCGGCGACGTCGACTACGAGCCCGTCAGCGACGTAGCCGGCTGGATCACTCCGATGCCTGGGGGCACCGGCCCGATGACGATTGCCTGCCTGATGGAGAACACGCTCACTGCAGCTCAGCTGCAGGGTGCGTTTCCGGCGTGACGGTGACGGGTTGCGTTTCAACAGCCATCATGGCACTATTGGATGCGTGAACGCATCGTGTCGCGTCCCCAACTTGCTTGTAGTAATTATCCGGTAGCACGCTGGCCCCAACGCCACGCGTGCTCACGACCTCCCAGAATGGGAGGTCGTTTGCTTTTTCGGGATCATTCGATGAAGCCCAACGTCATTAACACCCCAGCGAAATAATCAGGAAGACTCATCAGGAAGCACAGTCATGACTGAACGAATCACCGGCGCCCAGGCGCTGATCAGAGCATTGGAACATGAGAACGTCGAACTGATCTTCGGCTATCCGGGCGGGTGCATCCTTCCGGCATACGACCCATTGGTCGATAGCGATATCCGTCACGTCCTTGTTCGCCACGAACAGGGTGCCGGCCACATGGCCGAGGGGTACGCACAGGTGTCGGGCAAGCCCGGGGTCACGATGGTGACCTCCGGCCCGGCAGCCACCAACTTGGTGACGCCGCTGATGGATGCCTACATGGACTCGATTCCGATGGTCGCAATCACGGGTCAGGTGGGAACCGCCGCGATCGGCACCGACGCGTTCCAGGAATGCGACACGGTGGGCATTACCCGGGCTTGCACAAAGCACAACGAACTCGTGATGTCGGCTCAAGACATCCCGATGGCCGTGCGCCAGGCGTTTCACATCGCCACAACAGGGCGTCCCGGGCCGACACTGATCGACATCCCGAAAGACTGTCTGCAGAACGAGATGACCTGGACCTGGCCAACCGACGAGGAGGTGCTCGCGTCGTTGCCCGGGTATCGCCCGAACGTCAAGGGCCACGCACGAATGATCAAGGAAGCCGCGCGGACGATCCTCGCGTCCGAACGCCCCATCATCTACGCCGGCGGCGGCATCTTGAAGTCGCGGGCGGCCGACGCTCTGCGCGAACTGGCTGAACTGATCGACACATACGTTGTGACCACGCTGATGGCCCGCGGCGCCTTCCCCGACGAGCATCCGCTGTGCATCGGCATGCCCGGGATGCACGGCAACGCGACAGCCGTGACCGCGATGCAAAAGAGCGACCTACTAATCGCCCTCGGGTCGCGATTCGACGATCGCATCACCGGCAAGGTCGATTCTTTCGCTCCTGATGCAAAGATCATTCACGTCGACATCGATCCGGCGGAGCAAGGCAAGGTTCGGCGCCCCGATGTACCCATTGTCGGCGACGCCAAATATGTGATCGAAGAGATCATTAAGGAGATCAAGAGCCTGTTGGCCGCGGGAACAGTGCAGGCCGACACTTCGGCTTGGAAGAGCAAGGTTTCGGGCTGGCGTGAACAGTTCCCGATGACCTACGAGCCGGCTGAGCCAGGCGCGCCGCTGAAACCGCAATACTGCATTGAGCAGCTCAGCGACCTCGCTCCGGAACACACCATTGTCGCCTCCGGCGTCGGACAGCATCAGATGTACGCGTCGCATTTCTGGCAATTCAATGAGCCTTACACCTGGCTCAACTCGGGAGGCCTCGGCACGATGGGCTACTCAATTCCTGCCGCAATCGGTGCCAAGGCCGCCAAGCCCGACAGCGTGGTGTGGGCAATTGATGGCGACGGCTGCTTCCAGATGACGGCCCAAGAACTCGTCACGGCCGCCGTCGAGGAATTACCGATCAAGGTTGCGGTGCTCAACAACAGCTACCTCGGCATGGTTCGCCAATGGCAAGAGATGTTCTACGACGAGCGCTATTCGGGGGTCTTGCTCGACCAGAAGCTGCCCGATTTCGTGAAGTGGGCCGAGGCGATGGGGTGTGTCGGCATTCTTGTCGAGTCACCCGAAGAGGTCGGCCCAGCGATCGAAAAGGCCAACTCGATCAACGATCGACCCGTGGTCATCGAGTTCCGCACCGATGCATCTGAACTCGTCTTCCCCATGGTCCCAGCGGGTCAATCGAATGACGAACTCATCTTGCATCCCACTCAGCAGGAAAAGGCCGGAGAGCTCTCATGACCGCTATCAACCTCTATGACGGCCAGGTCGTAAACCACCACATCCTGTCGGTGCTCGTACAGAACCGGCCCGGAGTTCTAGCACGTGTGGCAGGGTTGTTTGCACGTCGTGGGTACAACATCTTCTCCCTGGCGGTCGCTCCCGCGGAGTCGTCAGGCATGAGCCGAATCACCATTGTGGTCGACGTCGAGTCGACCCCGCTTGAACAGATTACAAAACAGCTCTTCAAGCTGATTGACGTGATCAAGATCTCAGAACTTGATCCGCGCAGTTCTGTCGAGCGCGAGTTGCTGATTGCGACTGTCAAGGCACCGGAGGAAAACCGCGGCCATATTGTCGAACTAGTCAACATTTTCGAGGGCAAAATCATCGCGGTCGCGCAGATGGTGCTCACGGTGAGCCTCGAGGGTCATCCAGACAAGCTCGATGACTTTGAGGAATTACTCGGCGGCTATGGCATCGTGGAGTTGCAGCGCACCGGTCGGGTTGCGCTGCCAAAGATCGATCGCGGCACACGAGGGCACGCGGCTAAACAATTCCCGGCATCATCTTCTTCATCATCATCATCTACTACTTCAGGAAAGGCTGGCTGACATGGCCGTCACCGTCTATTACGCGAGCGATGCAGACAGCTCAATTATTCGCAACAAGAAGGTTGCGGTCATCGGTTATGGCTCACAGGGCCATGCTCACGCGCTGAACCTCAAGGAGTCGGGCGTTGACGTTGTTGTCGGCTTGCGCGATGGGTCTGCGTCGGCTGCCAAGGCCGAGTCGGCCGGACTTACTGTTATGTCGATTGCCGGCGCTTCGGCGTGGGCTGATGTGATCATGTTGCTCGCTCCAGATACCGAGCAGAAGCGCATCTACGATGAGTCGATCGCAGAACACATGACCCCGGGCACCGCACTTGCGTTTGCTCATGGTTTCAACGTGCGATTCGGTCGAATCAAGGCCCCAGATACCTGCGACGTAATCATGATCGCTCCGAAGGGTCCTGGCCACCTCGTCCGGCGGACCTATACCGAAGGTGGCGGCGTCCCAGCATTGATCGCTGTCGATCAGGATGCCTCGGGTCAGGCTCGGGCGATTGCAATGTCGTATGCTGACGCGATCGGCGGAACTCGTGCCGGAGTCATTGAGACGACGTTCTCCGAGGAGACCGAGACTGACCTGTTCGGTGAGCAGGCAGTGCTGTGTGGCGGGGTTACGGCGCTCGTGCGCGCCGGGTTTGAAACGCTCACCGAAGCCGGGTACGCCCCTGAGATGGCGTACTTCGAGTGTCTCCACGAGGTGAAGCTCATTGTCGACCTCATGTACGAGGAAGGCATCGCCGGAATGCGCTATTCGATCTCCGACACCGCCGAGTACGGCGACCTAACCCGGGGCCCGCGCGTCGTGACCGAAGAGACCAAAGCGGAGATGAAGAAGATTCTCTCTGAGATTCAGTCGGGCGCTTTTGCCGATGAGTGGATTGCCGAATCCGAGTCTGGTCGCGTGAACTACAAGCGGCTCCAGGAAGAGGGCAAGCGCCACCCAATCGAAGAGATTGGTGGTCAGCTCCGCTCGATGATGCCGTTCATCAGTGCCGGAAAACAGAAGGTCGCCGACGTTTCTGGCGGCTGACGTCTAACACCCTTCGAAAGTCGACTTGTGAGGTCGGGAATTCCGAGGTAGGTTCTCGGCCCTATGAGCGACCAATGGGGTTTTGAGACCAAGCAGATTCATGTCGGTGGAGATCCCGACCCGACTACGGGTGCACGGGCTGTCCCGATCTATCAAACGACGTCCTACGACTTGGGCGACACCTCGCGGGCAGCCGACCTGTTCGCGCTCGCGGAGATCGGCAACATCTACACCCGCATCATGAACCCCACCCAGGGGGCGCTCGAAGCGCGGATCAATGCGCTTGAAGGCGGCTGCATGACCGCGGTTGGTCTGCCAGGGGCGCTTGCAGTTAGTTCTGGCCAGTCGGCAACAACACTTGCGCTGCTCACACTGTGCGAGTCGGGCGACCACGTGGTTGCCTCTCCGTCGCTGTACGGCGGTACCTACAATCTGTTCAACTACACGCTGCCCAAGATGGGCGTCGAGGTCACCTTCGTAGATGACCCCGACGATCTCGATCAGTGGCGCTCCGAGATTCGTGACAACACCAAGGCCTTCTATGGCGAGGTGCTGGCCAACCCCCGGAACAACGTTTTCGATATCCAGGGCGTCTCCGGTGTTGCCCACGACAGTGGTATTCCGCTGGTCGTCGACAACACGGTGCCTACCCCGTATCTCATTCGGCCGCTTGAGTGGGGAGCCGACATCGTCGTGCACAGCCTCACCAAGTTCTGTGGCGGACACGGAACCTCCATTGGTGGGGCGATCATCGATGGAGGCACGTTCGACTACGCCGCCTCAGGTCGCTTCTCGAACTTCACCGAACCAGACCCGAGCTACAACGGCATCGCCTATTTCCCGGCGCTCGGACACGGCTCGTTTATCATCAAGGCTCGCGTCCAAATGCTGCGCGACCTTGGCATGGCGATCTCGCCGTTCAACGCCTTTCTGATCATCCAGGGCCTGGAGACTTTGAGCCTGAGGATGGAGCGGCACTTCGCGAACGCTCAGAAGGTCGCTGAATTCCTTGATGCGCGTGACGAAGTTGACTCAGTCAGCTTTGCCGGGTTGCCTTCTAGCCCCTGGTTTGATCGGGCGAAGCAATACGGCGGCGGTCGCGGGGCAGGCTCCATCGTGGCCTTCGAGGTCAAGGGAGGCGTCGAGGCTGGCAAGAAGTTCATCGAGGCGCTCGACCTGCACAGTCATGTTGCGAACATCGGTGACGTACGTAGCTTGGCCATCCACCCTGCGAGCACGACCCATAGCCAACTGTCCGAGGACGAGCAGGTTTCAACTGGCGTGACCGCTGGCCAGGTTCGCCTGAGTGTCGGCCTTGAGTCGATCGAAGACATCCTGGCCGACCTCGAGACCGGGTTCAGCGCTCTTAGCTGAGGTTGAGCGGAATCGCCCACGATCTCACGGGTCTTCGCGCTGGTCTTTCAAAAAGGATTCGAACTGGTCGCCAAGATCATCCGCTGACGGGATGGCTGCTTCAGCGCGGCGATCGAACTCTGCCTCAAGCAAATCGACGTACAGCCGAAGCTGCTCATCTTTGGCAGTGGCTTCGTCGTGCACGTCGCGCCAGCTCTCGACCTGGCTGTGAAGGTCGAGATCGTGTTCAACGTCGAGGACGTGGCTCAAGTGTCGGGCAAGAGCGGCGACGGCCTGCGGGTGCTCAGTATTCATCAGATAGTGCGGGATGCCGACCCGCAAGGAAACTGACGGAATACCAAGGAAGTCGAATTCGGCATTCAGCACGCCCGCCACCCCGGTGATGCCTTCGTAGGAAGGCGCAACGAGACCTAGGCGACGTGCCAGTTCGGGTGTTGATGTGCTGCCGGTGACCGGTGGAACGCGAGTGTGGGGGATTGCTTCGGCGTTGGCACCAACAGTGACGATCGCCTCGCACCCGAGTGCTTCGGCTGCCAATACGATCGCATTAACGTAAGTTTGCCAGTTGAGGTGAGGCTCCACGCCGATCAGACCAATCACATCTCGATGTCCGAGGTTGCGTTGGAGGATGAACTCATTTGCCGGCCAAACGATCTCGCGAACGTCGTCGTCGATCCTCACCTGAGGGCGCTGCTGGGTGAAGTCGTAAAACGGGTCGGGGTCGATCGAACCCACGGTTACCGCGTGGTCCGCGTTGACGAAGGCGGAAACCGCTTGGGTCGCCGCGCCTCCGACGTCGAACCATCCTTCGAGCCCAATCAGCATTACTGGCCGATCGAGCGCGCCGATGCTGCCAGTGCCAAAATCGAGCACATCGGTGGCCTCCATCATCGTGAGTCTGCCAGTGTGTGATTCGAATCGTGCGAGCGGACGCCATTACGCCCTTAGGCGCCTACTGCATCAGGAAAGCTGTTCGACCACGTAGTCGATGCAGCCGGTCAGCGCGGCAACGTCTGCTGGGTCGATTGCTGGAAACATCCCGATTCGTAGCTGGTTGCGACCCAGCTTGCGGTACGCGTCAGTGTCGAGGATTCCGTTTGCCCGGAGCGCGCTGCATACCTCGTTGGCATCAATGTGGTCGGCAATGTCGATGGTCCCGACCACGTTCGACCGTTTCGCGGGATCGGTGACGAATGGTGTTGCCCAGTCGCGGGTTTCGGCCCAGCTGTACAATTTCTGGGCGGACTCCGCACTGCGCCCGGCCGCGAAGTTGAGGCCACCGTTGGCGAGCATCCAATCAAGCTGGGCGTTGAGCATCACCAACGTGGCGACTGCTGGGGTGTTGTAGGTCTGGTTCTTTTTGGAGTTGTCGAGCGCGATCTTCAGGTCGAGCGAAGCCGGGCGCCACCGGTCGCTGGCCCCGATTGTTTCGATGCGGTCGATCGCGGCGGGCGAACATGCGGCGATCCAGAGGCCGCCATCGGAGGCGAAACACTTCTGCGGGGCGAAGTAGTACACATCAACGTCGGCCGGATTCCACATCAGGCCGCCGGCGCCAGAGGTGGCGTCGACGGCGACCAGGCCCTGTTCGGCCGCGACGCCTGATGGACGCCGGAGCTGCATCGATACGCCAGTTGAAGTCTCGTTGTGGGTCAGCGCGTAAAGGTCGATTCCGGGCTCGGCATTAGCAGCGGGATGGTCGCCGACATCGGATGTCACAATTGTCGGCTCGCCGAGATGCGGGGCGGCTGCGGAGGCGTCGGCGAACTTCGACGAGAACTCGCCGAACACGAGGTGCTGGCTGCGGTTGTTGATCAGCCCGAATGTGGCGATGTCCCAGAACACCGTGGAACCACCGTTACCGAGCAGGATTTCCCATCCGTCGGGCAGGGAGAAGAGCGAACTGAGATTCGACCTGACATCGCCAACAAGATTCTTCACCGCTGGCTTGCGGTGGGAGGTGCCGAGGATGGTGTCGCGGGCGGCAACAATCGCCTCAACTTGTTCGTGGCGGACCTTTGATGGCCCGCACCCGAATCGCCCGTCGGCGGGGAGTAGACCGTCTGGAATGGTGATGGAGGTGGTGTCAGAACTCACTCCTCCAGCATGGCGCCTCAACGACGACTTCCAACTCATCGGAAAGGGGGTGGGGGATTGGGGGATTGGTCTGGCAGGCTGGGGAGGTGAACCGCACCTCTGCACGTCTTGCCGCCATTGCTCCTTCCGCCACGTTGGCCGTTGACGCCAAGGCCAAGGCAATGAAGGCCGAGGGCGAGAACGTCATCGGCTTCGGCGCGGGCGAGCCCGACTTCGGCACTCCTCAACACATCGTCGACGCCGCGATCGTCGCGTGTTCGGATGTGAAGAACCACCGTTATTCCCCAGCGGGAGGCCGCCCCGAGCTAAAAGAGGCGATCGCTGCGAAAACAATGCGTGACTCGGGATTCGAGTGCGCTCCGTCGCAGGTGCTCGTCACCAACGGCGGCAAGCACGCGGTTTACACGGCCTTTGCCGCCCTTTGCGATCCGGGCGACGAAGTGATCTGCCCGGCTCCGTACTGGACCACTTACCCCGAGGCCATCACCCTCGCCGGTGGCGTCCCCGTGGTTGTTGATACTGATGCCGCCAGCGGATTCCAGGTAACGGTCGAACAACTCGATGCCGCCTACACCGACCGCACCAAGGTGTTGTTGTTCGTGAGCCCCGACAACCCGTCGGGTTCGGTTTATTCACCCGAGGCGGTTAGGGCGATTGGCGAATGGGCGCTCGCGAAGGGTGTGTGGGTGATCACTGATGAGATCTACGAACACCTCACTTACGGCGCCCACGAATTTGTATCGATGCCGACGGTCGTTCCCGGCCTTGCCGACCAGTGCATCATTGTTAACGGAGTAGCTAAGACCTATGCCATGACTGGCTGGCGCGTCGGGTGGATGATCGGGCCGCAAGACGTGGTCAAAGCCTCAACGAACTTCCAGAGTCATGCCACTTCCAACGTCGCCAATGTTTCACAGATGGCAGCTCTGGCGGCAGTGGCTGGGCCTCTGGACGCGGTGTACGAGATGCGTACAGCCTTTGCTCGACGGGCCAAGACCATGCACGCGATGCTCAATGCGATCGATGGCATTACGTGCCTTGAACCGCAGGGTGCGTTCTATGCCTACCCTGACCTGACCGGCCTGCTCAACCGGCCGATCGACGGCGTGACCGCGACGAATACCCTTGAGTTGGCTGACCTCGTGCTCGGCAAAGCCAAGGTGGCTTTCGTCCCGGGCGAGGCGTTCGGGCTTGGTGGCTACGGCCGGTTCTCGTTTGCCCTTAGCGACGACGATTTGGCTGAAGGGCTAGATCGAGTTGCGGCACTCGTCGCGAAGTAGGCGCTGACTACAGAACAGCCTTCAGCTGCTCTGTTGCTGACGCTGGTGTTCGGTTGGAGCGCCGGCGATGAAGTTGCTGACGCTGTTGAACACAGGCGCGTAGCGAGACTGGAACTTCGCGGCGCGATCAACGGCGCGCCGTTGCTTCTTGTCGCCATAATGGCGTTCTGCCCACCGCGACTCTGGCCTGGCGAGTCGTATCGCGCCGATGAGCCCGGCGGGTGGAAGTAGGAAGGCAAATGGTGTCAGCCCGAATTTGCCCTTCATTATGGTGATCAACACGAAAACCAGGTGGATTCCGATCCCGATGCTGGTCCCAACGATGACCGCGGTGTCAGCGTCGAGATCGATCGCGAACGGGTTCACCCCGATCAGCACGAGGCCGAGCAAAGCGATCGTAATCGCAACCATTTGAACTGAGAGCTGGCCCTCCTTGGCCCAATAGACGTCATCCAAGCGGAGAATCAATGCAAACTCGTCGAGGACGAGCGAAGTGCCGATGCCAACGAGCACCCCAGCGAACTCTGCCCACCCGGCATTTCCTGCAGCTCCGACCGCCAGAAACGCTCCGACAATCAGAATCAGGATTCCGGGAACCGCGTGATGAACGTGGATGCCAGAGTCAGACACGTTGTCCTTGAACGGCCCCTTGCCGCTGCGGATCAGTCGGGTGATTGAGCGCGTAAT